>JAPLER010000373.1:7099-14692 GCA_026391115.1 Bacteroidota bacterium
AAATAGAATAAAACCTGAAAGAAATTTTATTAATTATTCTGTTTTTGTTAGCTTTTTTCCCTTGCTAGTTGCTGGGCCAATAGAAAGAGCTACACATCTTTTGCCACAAATTATAAAAAAAAGAAAGTTCGATTATTCAAAAGCTGTTGATGGATTGCGACAAATACTCTGGGGTCTTTTTAAAAAAATTGTAATTGCTGATAATTGTGCAGAGTACGCGAACAGTATTTTCAATGATTTTTCAGATCATTCAGGAAGTTCTCTTGTTTTAGCTGCTGTATTTTTTTCTTTTCAAATCTATTGCGATTTTTCTGGATATTCTGATATTGCTCTAGGAACAGCAAGACTATTTGGGTTTGATCTTTTACGAAACTTCTCTTTTCCATACTTTTCAAGAAATATTGCAGAATTTTGGAGACGTTGGCATATTTCATTATCCTCTTGGTTCAAGGATTATCTTTATATACCACTAGGTGGAAGCAAAGGTAAAATGTGGGTAACTCTAAGAAATGTGTTTATCATTTTTATAATAAGTGGCTTATGGCATGGTGCTAACTGGACTTTTATATTTTGGGGTTTCCTACATGCTTTATATATCATTCCTTCGATAATTTCTAGCAGAACAAAACAATCAGATATAGTAGCAAAAGGAAAAAAAATGCCTACTTTAAAAGAGTTGTTTCAAATATTTAGAACATTTTGTTTAATAGTTTTTGCTTGGATATTTTTTAGATCTGAGAATTTGGATACAGCAATCAAATATATTAAAACAATATTTTCGAATTCTCTGTTTAGCAAGCCCACTCAAATACCTGAAATTTTAGTATTTCTCTTGCCTTTATTTATTTTGATAGAATGGATGGGGAGAGAAGAACAATATGCAATTGCCAAGCTAGGATTGAATTGGAGAATATCTATTCGTTGGTCATTTTATTTCTTCATAGTCATTTCTATACTGTTCTTATCTGGAAAAAATCAAACATTTATTTATTTTCAATTTTAGAATATAATGAAACAGTTTCTCAAACAAGTTTTACTTTTCTCTTCAATAGTTATAATTATACTTACAGCAGTCTTCATTATCACTAGAAAAATAGTGTTGGCTAAAACCAATTACAAAATTTCAAATAGCATTGAAAAAATAATTATAGGTCACTCACATCCAGAATGTGCATTTAATGATTCACTTATAAATAACTTTAAAAACATATCTTCTTCCGGAACAAACTATTTTTACAATTACTATACCTTAATACCTCTTTTAAATAATAATAAAAACATTAAAACTGTTTTTATTGAGTTTACAAATAATTTAAAAGATTCTGGTATGTCAGAAAAGATTTGGGGCGATAATTATCTACCGTTCAAATACAAACTTTTTGGATCGTACATAGATTCAGAAGGATTTAGTATGCTTTTCAATAAAAACCCAGGTGGCCTTATTAATGGTCAATTAATGATGCTATCCAGGCATTTAAAAATTATTGCTACTTCAAAATACAATTTTTTGGAAGGTCGCGGCGGATTTAAGCGTTTGTTTAGAAATAAACTAAAAGATAGCATAAAGCTTAATGAAGAAAATAGTTACAAAAAAGATACAATCATAAATATTTCAGAAATTAATTTATCATATTTAGAAAAAATGATAAGATTTTGCAAATCAAAAAACGTAAATTTCTTTTTAGTTCGAAGTCCACTA
Organism: Bacteroidota bacterium; assembly: GCA_026391115.1. GTDB lineage: Bacteria > Bacteroidota > Bacteroidia > Chitinophagales > Chitinophagaceae > CAIVPM01. Next base: position 8,799 of record JAPLER010000373.1, read on the forward strand.
CATTCAGTTAATAACGGCATGTCAGATGAAATACTATTTCAAAAAATTCTCCATACAAGATTTAATAATGTTGAATTTCTAGACTTCAAAAATTATCCATTAACAGATGCTGAATTTGCAGACTTAGACCATTTAAATTATTATGGAGCGGGAAAATTTTCAAAGTGGTTCAATAATTTATTAGAGAAAGGATTGTTATCAAATAACAACAAGCAAAAATTTATTAATGATAATATGGATAGCAAAACTAAATAAAAACACAAATAAGTCTACACTTGAAACCTTGCGTGTTTTGGATACTCTACAATGGAGTAAGTACAAGCAATATTATATGGCTTTGATATAGATTATCTGAGTCAGAATAGTACTTTAAAACTATTAACAGAAACCACTTACTTAATCATTCATTTAATCTCATTCAACTTCATTAGAGCTTCAACAGGTGTCAATCGGTTAATTATCAATATCAGTTAGTTTTTTTCTGATATCATCAAACACCTGAGAATGTGCATCGAATATGGATAGCTGCATTCTTTCGTAGCAATTTCTCCTGCAAAGGACATTGTGTTCATCAAACAATGTAGCTTCCTCTAAAGATAGACGCTGCTTGAAACCAAAATGTAACTTCTTCCAAACTTGGGTAAAACCCTACACATATAAATGCAAGCTTGCAAAATCAATTTGTAAGCTTGCATTTTTGTTTTGTAACTTCTTCGGTAAATTCTGCATTGTTACTTAACTATTGGGATAGTTGCACCAAGGCTTGGTAGAGTTGTACGGCTTACGGTACAACTGTGCCCATTGCAAGTAAACTTATACATAGTGCCAGTAAATAGCTACAGCAAGCTGGTACAAGCAACACAAGTGTGGGTACAAGTGTACCGCAACTCGTACAAGCCTACGAGAATATTGAAGAACTTGCAGAATGCTGGTGTAATGCTGCAAAATTCCTTAGCAGCAATGTCTCCTGCAAGGGGGTATTAAGTTTATCAATTACAATTCCTATTTTTACACCTATGCCTACACCTATTGTTACAGGAGATTTTATCATTCAAAAAATGAATATGAAAGGAGGGTGGAGTTATGTGTTGTTGCCCAAACAAGCTGGTAATACTACAAATCCTTTTGGTTGGTATATTGTAAAAGGAAGTATAGATAATTATACTATTGCCCAATATAAACTGTGGCCCACAAAAACTGGTGAATGGTTTTTACCCATTAAAACCGAAATAAGAAAAAAGATACATAAACAAGTAGGAGATACTATAAATATTGTGTTATACACCGATGATAGTGAAGTGCAAATACCAGAAGATTTTTTGGTTTGCCTAGAAGATTATCCTCTGGCTAAAACATTCTTCAATAATTTATCGGCTACCAGCCAAAAACAATATATTGACCATATTTACAGTAGCAACAATGTAATGGTACAAGCTAGTAGAATGGCAAATGCATTTAAAAAAATGGAACAGGGCAAAAAATGGCATCAGAAATAAGTACACTCTTTTTTTTCAGTTTTCTAAGTCTTGCGGTCATAAACTTTAAAAGTTGTTTTCTTCTTACTTACAGCTAACTGCTGTTAACGTATCTCCATCAAAAGTAATCTTGGTTTTATCAATAAATTTTCCGTTAGTGTAGGAACTATCAAATTTATAATTAGTCCCACCCCAAATTTCATTGGTAAGCAAATAAGTATTAGCCTTTTTAAGCAAAGCAATTTCACCTATAGTTTCTATACCTTCTTGGTAAGATTTATACATTCCAAATAAAGTATCACCAAACCATTTCATATTATATAAGTTCCCTATTGTACCATCTTTTTCATAGGGTAGATAGTCTAAAGTACCAGTTAATATACTATTGCTATCTTTTAATTGCAGTGTAACTGTATCTTGATGAAATGCAGCTAAATAGCAAGTTGTAGTAACTGTATTTTCAGTTTTACTTTCTTCTTTTTTGTTAGGTTCGTTATTGCAACTGCACAAGCATATTGCTAATAAAATGGTAGCTAAATACTTCATATTATTTTATTTCTTTTTTGGTTCTTGTCTCACAAATTTAAATCCATCTTCAAACTTAAAATAGGTTATAAACTCTAATGATGGGCAACATCCAGGATCTCCTGCTTGTAGGCATTGTGTTTCACCAACCAATTCCCCGTTTTCAATTTTTGCAGGAAAAAATCTACCAGTAGTATCAGTTATGTTGCCACAAATTCCTAAACTATGAATACTATGTTTTTCAAAAAATTAAACTATGAATACTATGTTTTTCAAAAAATTGAAGTTTTTTATTTTTGGTGATGTAGCAATAAATATCTAATCTGGGCCTACTTCCTTGATTGTAATAAACATTTACAATTAAATCGTTGCAGCTATCTTTATTTAAGTCGCCTTCAATAAAACCATTAGGTATTATAGTTTCAGGACCAATACCTTCTTGATTAGTGGTTACAAATTTTAAAGTTCTACTTCCATTGTTTTTGGTTACAGTTACTTTAACATCACTACCCAATTCTTTACTATCCTTGATATAACGTTTATAGTAAGTTTTAAAAAGGGTGTCTACAATTGCTTTTTTAATTTGTTCACTCACTACTTGCACATTGGCATTACTCTTAATGCTTAATTTTGTTTTATTAAGATGTTTCTTTTGTGCTAAAAGTTGCTTGCTGCAACTAATAATGAGAATGAATGTGATAACCATTTTAAATAAGTAACCTAATTTCATATCTTGTCGTTTAAAATTCAAAATAATATTATTAATAGTAAGAAATCATTTAATCACTTTGTAATATACTACAGCACAAACTAATGATAATATGCAGCATATGAGCCACAACTGCATAAAACCCAAATGACTGATAATGTAGCTACCTACAAATCCTGCTAATATCTGCCCAACACTCCAGCACATTGTATACACTGCAGCATATTTACCAATATTAGCTTTTCCTGCATAACCTAGATAATAACTATTCATAAAAGGCAGCGAAAGCATTTCTGCAATTGTTATAATAAACATACCTCCAAAACCAATCATCAACACATTAGAAAAACCATACAAACTATTCACTGCATAAAACAAAGCCATACCTATAGTGCCAGCAACAATAATGCGTTTTTTGCTAAATTTATTTTCAATAGATTTCACCAACAGCATTTCAATAAGAACAATCAGAATGCCATTCATTGCCATAATAATTCCAATAACAAACTCATCTAATTGCAAACCTTTTTTATAAAACAAAGGTAGATTGCTAAACAATTGGAAAAAACAAAAAGTATATATCAAGGTACCAAGTATAAAATAGATAAATGGTTTGTTTCGATATGGGCTAATATCCTTTGTTTCAACTATATTTTTAGGTGTATTATGATGATGTACAATTTTGGTTTCGGAAAATTTTAAAAACAAAAATGCTATTCCAGCTGCAAGACTAGTGCAACCATCTACCAAAAAAAGTAATTTGTAATTTATATGACATACAAATCCGCCAATTGTAGTTCCAATACTCCATCCTAAATTCATGGCCAAGCGAATAAGAGCAAAAGAGCGTGTTCTGGTTTCACTATTACTATTAGCAGCAATTGCTGCTGTATTGGCCGGCCTAAAACTTTCATTTACACAAGCCAGTATAAAAATAGAACAACAAAAACCATAAAAATTATTTATAAAAGAAGTGGCTATAAACACAACGCCAGAAATTAGTAATGATGATGCCTGTACTTTTTTATACCCAAAGCTATCGCTTAACTTACCACCAATTAAAGCTCCTGCAATAGCCCCCAAACCATAACTAGCCATTGCAAAGCCAGCCTGCTCTATTGATGTATTAAGTTGTTGTGTGCAGTATAAACTTAAAAAAGCTACAACCATAGTTCCACTGCGGTTAATGAGCATTACAAAACTCAGCAACCAAATATTGCGTGGCAAACCACTGTAAGCATTTTTATATAGTTTAATTAACATTTTGCTAAAGTTTCAAAAGTAACAAGATTGGTATGACAGGTATTATATACTTTTTGCAAAGCAATGGATTTGAAGAGTGCTCGGTATTTCTGCAATCACTATTAATATCGGTTTGCAAAGGCATAAGCTGATGGATAAATCAACTTAAAATTTTGGCTATATTATAATATTCCAGCAATTTAGTTACTTATTTAAAAAAATAATATGGCTGAAGAATTTGATATTAATGGTTCATTTGAAGTGAGGCGAATGTCATCTGGTTCATTTGCTATTATTACACTTTATTTTTTGGTAGCACTTATTCTTTTTATGGTGTTTCAATTTGGTGGCAACTCTATTACAGTTTTATTATGCTGTTTATTTTTTGCAGGTTTAGGGGTTTATAATGCAGCGAAAAAACACAAAAATGACGAATTATTTATTGAAATTGATGCCACAGGAATTTGGGTGCATTATGATAGTGATTATGATAATTATACCAGCAAACAACTAAACAATAAAAATAACAGAATATTACAAAGGGTAATTAATATAGAGTTCTATAAAACAGGAGAGTCCGGCTACTTTATTCATCAACTATTGTTTAATGGTAGCGAAGACAAGGTTGAAGATGAGGTGATTGATGCTATTGAATTTTACTATAATCATCAAAGAAATATTGAAAGATTGAGAATATGATTTGCATAAAAATTAACTCAATTAATTGAGCTAATTTCTGGTAGTTGTTACCCACTAATTATAGGTTGTAATTTTTACGTGGCTTATGTTCTTGGCTACTACACTTTTTCAAAATCTTCCAAAGCACTTTCTTACCATAGGTTTAGTCAAAACATTTTTAGTACAACATAAAAGGTTAAATTAAAAACAATTTTACCATTCATAAATAATCAAATTTAGTCTTGTATATTTTATTCCATCTTTGATAAATACCAATAAACGGTTTAAACTTTTTGCTATGAAAAAAAATATTCAACTATTAATCATCTTTTTATTAACATTACTTACAATACAATTAAATGCACAGGCATTACATATTCCGGGTAATACAAATTTTGCTTGCAGTGTAGGTAGAAAAATTGGAGCTACTGATATTCAAATAAAATGGAATGCACCAGGTGTTAAAGGCAGAGAAGGCAAAATTTGGGGAACAGATATAGTGCCTTATGGTTTTACTGTTTTGGGCTTTGGCTCAAACAATCCATCGCCTTGGCGTGCAGGTGCAGATGAAGCAACAACAATTTCTTTTTCTACTGATGTAAAGATTAATGGAACAAGTTTAGCTGCTGGCAAGTATGGTTTTTTTATAGCAGTATATCCCGATTCTTGTGTTTTGATTTTTAATAAAAATACCGAAGGTTGGGGTTCGTATTTCTACAATAAAGATCTAGATGTTTTGCACGTTACGACTAGGCAACAAAAAAGTATTCCTACAATTAAAGAACGTCTTGAATATACTTTTTCTAACCAAAAAGAAGATGCGATTGACGCAGCATTGGAATGGGAGTATTGGAGAATACCGTTTACTGTTTCTGTAAATTTAAAGGAAACAGTTTTAACCAATATTCAAAAACAATTAAGTGGTGCTATTGGTTTTGATCCTGCAAGTCTTGAAGCTGGGGCCAATTGGTGTTTAACAAATAATATAAATTTTGAGCAAGCTTTAGGTTGGATAAATGCTGCAACAATGCCTGAATTGGGGGGCAGAAAAACATTTAATGCATTAAATACTAAAGCGGGTCTTTTAGAAAAATTGGGCAAAGCAGATGATGCCAAAATTATTAAACAACAAGCATTAGAAAGTGCTACAGCTATGGAGTTACACGGTTATGGAAGAAGTTTATTGGCTGAAGGAAAAAAAGACGAAGCTTTAAAAGTGTTTGAAATGAACTATACCAAAAATGCTGGTGCGTGGCCAACAAATA
>JAPLER010000373.1:14719-16530 GCA_026391115.1 Bacteroidota bacterium
AAAGCACTTGAACACGCCAAAAAAGCTATAGAACAAGCACCTGACGATATGAATAAAAAGAATCTGAAAAGCTACATCGCAGCTTTGGAAAAAGGCGAACCCATTAAATAATATCCTTATTGGGAGATTCTAAAGTACTATGTAAAACTTTTGCTACTATTTTCCTATTTGCCAAAAACCCTTTTGATGGCGATTTGAATATGGAAGAAAGAACAGAAAGATAATTTATTGATAGTACCAATAATACTAGGTTGCAAATTTTTACTGGGAATATGTAGTATGACTATAAACAAAAAAATACCAGCATTTATGCTGGTATTTTTTTATTGTTTTTTATGAACTAAATTAATGTTGAATCAATAATTTTTGTGTAGTAGTTGACTTGCCATTAACCACATTTACATAATACATTCCACTTTTTAAAGTGCTTGTATTTAATACTGTTTTGCCATTAGGCTCAGCACTAATATTTTGTGTTTTTACAGCCATACCTAGCTCGTTATAAACGGTAATAGTTGTAGAACCTTTTGTTGCTTCATTGAACATTATATTTACAGTATTTCCAGCAGGTTGTGGATATACATTTACTAAAGGTTGTATAGTAGTATTGGCAAGTCTGAAAGCAGTAGCACTTGTTTGTGCAAGTAATGTGTAACATTTAGTGGCACTAAATGAACTAGTATATCCATATACATACACTTTATAAGTACCTATAGCTCCATTATTGTATTTAATGGTTTCGCTTGTAGTGCCAGCATTTGCCGATGTTGCCACTAGTGTACCACTTGGATTGTAAAGTTTAACATCGTAATCGGCAGGTAATGTAGTTAAACTTATTTGAATATTTTTTGCTGCAGTGGTATTGCTAAAACTGTAGTAATCAACATCTGTTGCAGATGCTATTTGTGCAGTAATTGCAGAGCCTACTGTTATAGCTTTTGCAGTAGCTAAAGTGTTATTGCTTTCTAATACATCAACACATACAGGTGTAGCAGCAGTTGTTGTAAAGCTTGCCAATGTAGAGAATGCACTTGTTGTGGTTGCACATACAGTGGCTACTTGATAATTGTAAGTTGCACCAGCAGTTAAACCAGTTAACGCAAGTGATGTTGTTGTGCTTGTAGCCACAGTGTAAGTGGTAGCAGTAGATAATTTATATTGAACCTTGTAACTAGCAGCACCAGTTACAGCAGCCCAACTAATAGTAGCTCCAGTTTGTGTAATGCTAGCAGCAGTTACGCTTGCAGGTGTTGCACAAGTAGCTGTTGCAGCAGTTGTAGTAAAACTTGCGGTTGTTGAGTATGCACTTGTTGCACCACTACAAGTAGTTGCTACTTGATAGTTATATGTTGCACCAGCAGTTAAGCCAGTTAATGCAATAGAAGTAGCAGTTGTAGTTGTTGTAGTGTAAGTTGCAGCTGTAGATAATTTGTATTGCACACTATAGCTAGCAGCACCAGTTGCAGCAGTCCAGCTAATAGTAGCTCCAGTTTGTGTAATGCTTGCAGCTGCTACATTTGTTGGTGTACTGCAAGTAGCTGTTGTAGGTGCAACACATCCTTGCGATGTTGCTAAGCCAGCCCTAGCACCACCAGACTTTAGTATAGCATACATCCTATCTCTTTGTCCAATACTAAACATTTGCATACAAGCATCATCTACATAATCCATATAGTTCATAAACATATCGCCATTGGCACCATTGCTACAAGTAGTATGAGGAAAAGTTGGGCAGCTATAATTAGATGTTTGTTGTTTAGGAGTATCACCTACTAAATCGTCGCCACAATTAGCATCGCCCCAAATATGTC
>JAPLER010000373.1:16593-22010 GCA_026391115.1 Bacteroidota bacterium
GGTTTAACCAATGTCCTACTTCATGTGTTGCTGTTCTACCAAGGTTATAAGGTGCTGATACAGTGCCTGTGCTACCAAATGCAGAATATAAAATTACCACACCATCTGTAGCAGCTGCACCACCAGGAAATTGAGCATAACCCAATAAGCCACCACTTAAATTACAAACCCATAGGTTTAAGTATTGATTGCTATTCCAAGCATCGTCTCCACCTTGTGCAGTATATTTTACACCATCGTTTGAACTAAAAGAAGTTACTGTGGTAGATTTACGAACTATACCGGTCGTTGCATTACCACTTGGGTCTCTTTTTGCTAAGCAAAAGTTGATTTTACAATCAGCCAAAACACTTTTAAATGCATTTGGAATTTTTGTAGTATCGGCATTGTTTAGTTGAAAATCTTTGTTTAAAATATCAATCTGACTTTGCACTTGTGCATCACTAATATTTTGTGCAGTTGTGTTATACACCACATGCACTACAACAGGAATGTTGTAAACACTAGCACCACGTTGTAAGGCATTGGTAGCAGTTCTGCTGCCACCTTGTTTAACATAACTTTCTGTGTAAGACTCGATGTCTCTTTGTTGTTGTGCAAAATTAGGGTCGGTAAGTAATTGTTTTTGATAAACTTCGTGGCTTGCACACTGACGATGCTGGGCAAGTAATGCATTGGTAAAAAACAATGCAAATAATGCAATGAATAGATTTTTTCTCATAGCAGTAAAACGTTTTAGAATATAAATGTATAGGAAAATATGTAAAAAAACAAAAAAGTAGGAAAAATGATAACGTTTGCTATTGACTTTGTATTGAATCTGTAATGCCCCATCATCTCTTATGGTGTATTTATTTTTTACAATGCAAATACTTCTCTCTTACGAATTTGGTAGTATTATCTATTATTTTTTATTTTCTAATGAGATAAGTTGTTAGGCATTTCAAGGGGTTTAGTTTTGCCAAAAATTAATAAATACTAGTAGAATGAATTCAAAAATTACAGAAATAAATAACAACATTGCTGCACTTAGAGAAGCAATTGTAAAGCATAAAGTATATTCTGTTATCAACAGTGTAGCAGATTTGAGAATTTTTATGCAATACCATGTTTATGCAGTGTGGGACTTTATGTCTTTACTTAAAACATTGCAAAATAATTTGACTTGTACACGTGTTCCTTGGTTTCCTGTGGGAGATGCCAATACAAGATATTTGATAAATGAAATTGTAATAGGAGAGGAGAGTGATGTAGATTTAAATGGTATTAGAAAAAGCCATTTTGAATTGTACTTAGATGCTATGCAACAATGTGGTGCAGACACGCAGTCTATTTTGAAGTTTACAAGTTTACTGCAAAACAATAATGATTTTGCCAGTGCTTTTAAAGCATCTAACACACCACAAGCTGCACAAGATTTTGTAAATTTTACTTTTAGTGTTATTAAAAGCAATAAACCGTATTTACAATCTGCAATCTTTACTTTTGGTAGAGAAGATTTAATTCCAGGAATGTTTATTTCTATGATTAATGATATGAATAAAACAATGCCTGAAAATATCAGTAATTTCAAATATTATCTTGAAAGACATATTGAAGTTGATGGAGACAATCATAGCCATTTAGCAATACAAATGACCAGTAATTTATGTGGCGAAAATGAACAGTACTGGCAAGAAGTAAACACCACCACATTGGAATCTCTTAAAATGCGAATCAGACTTTGGGATGGTGCTTATGATGCTATAGTTGCCAATAAAAATTAATAAACTATGTTAATGCTCCTTTTGATTGAGCAGCATTTTTTTGCAGGCTTACTATTGTAGGCTTACTTGTGCCAGAGTACTCAATAATAAACAATTGTTTGTGTTGTTGAATGATATTTTGTTGTATCAAAGTATCATAATCAAAATCTATTTCTAGAACAGTGTAGCGTAGCTTGTGATGTTGTAGTTTTAATTGTTCTAGCAGTTCAAATTTTTCTTTTTTATCTATCTCATCAACAAACTTTGTAGCAGGTTTTATTTTGTGTTGCAAATAGTAATCTATTGCAAACAATTGTTTGATGGTTGTATCGTTGGCAAAATGTTGTTCTATGTATTCATTGGCAATGTTGTAAATGTCCATTATGCCATAACTAAAAAAGCTGCTGCGTTGTTCAAAGTGTTTGCCCAAGCCTAAAAGAAAATCAAAAACACTATAATAAGTTATTACATATTTTAAAGTGTGTTCTAATCTTTTTTTGTTCCAATAAATTTCAAGTGCGTGTTCTAGTTTTACAATATCAGCAAGTTCTTGCTCACTTAAAAAATTACTTTTAATAATTTGATATGGAGCTATTGGGTCAAATACATAACCATATTGTTCGTGCTTTTCTCTTACAGGTGTTCCTTTTAAAAACTTTAAAAAGCCCAATTGCAACTCAGGTGGAAACAATTTAAATACTTCTTCAAAACTGTATTTTATATCTTCAAAATAATCTAATGGTAAACCCACAATTAAATCAAGATGCATTTCTACATAATCTTTCAATTGCAGAATTACATTTTTTGTTTTGTCAAAGTTTTGTTTTCTACTTACTTCTAAGTTGGCTTTTTGATTAACCGTTTGTATGCCTATCTCAAACCTGAACATTCCTTTAGGAACCTTATCAATAATGAATTGCATAATAGCAGGATGCAAAATATCAGCAGTTATCTCAAATTGAAAAACAGTATCAGGTTGTGCATTATCCAGAATAAACTGAAAAATATCGAGCGTAAAATCTTTCTTAACATTAAAAGTCCTATCTAAAAACTTAATGGTTTTGCCGTGCTGCATTAAATACAATAAATTGCTTTTAATGTGTTGCATAGGCAAGTAACGCACTTTATTATCTAAACTAGCCAAACAAAACTCACATTTATAAGGGCAGCCTCTTGATGTTTCAATGTATAGTACTCTGTTCTTTAAAGTACTAGCATCATCGTTTTGATATGGATTGGTATTGCTGTATAATTCTAAATCAAAATTTTCTACGAACTTAAAATACTCTAAGTTGTTATTCTTCTCAAAAGCAATGTTGGCAATAGTTTCAACGTTGGGATAATGTTGTAAGAATTTTGTAAAAGGCACTTCGCCCTCGCCAGTAACAATAAAATCTATTTGTGGTAATTGAATAATGTCTTGCCAATCGTAACTCACTTCTGGACCACCCAACATTATTTTTATGTTGGGGTTGATGGCTTTAATCAATTCACACACTTGAAGTGTTTGTGTAATATTCCAGATATAGCAACTAAAACAAACCACATCATAATTACTGCAATAAGTGGCAATCTCTTGTTTATCTTCTTTAATAGTAAACTCTTTCCAGCTAAGTCTTGTGTCTTGTTTGTTTAACTCATACAACAAGCGTATTGCCAAGTTCATGTGAATGTATTTGGCATTGAGTGTTGTGAGTAAAAAACGTTGTTGCATTGTGCAATAGTAAATATAATTTCCGTAGCAAACACTTGTAGCTACTGATGTTTATGAATGAAACATTATTTTATTTCTGCCCAGGTATGATCTGCTAATAGTTTTACAGAACCCACATAAGCTTTAAAAGGACCGTGAGTTCCCCACTCTTGTGGAGCAACAAGACTTAATAAATGTGTACCATCTTGCTTTTCATAAAGATGATAAGTTTGTCCTATTTGTGGTTTAAAGTTTATTTTAGATTCATAAATCATTAAGCTCAATTCTTTTCTTTTTCTTAATTCTTGAGCCTGCCTTGCTAGTAATTCTATTTGTTGTCTTATCTGGTCTAGCTGCATATTAGTTTGCTCTTCCATTGCAGCAAGTGCTTTATGTTTTATGACACCTTCTTTTGTAGGACGAATGGCCACACTACCTGCACTGCTTGAATAAGGCAGCACACTCATTTGTTTGTGATAAATATCAACATTGGTTTTTACACCTTCGGCTGTATTAATGTTTTGAGAGATTTTTAAATAACCGTTGGCTAATATTTCTTTTAAAACTTCAACAATAGGGTTGTCGTCACTATCGTAAAATTGTATATGGAGTGACGATGAAGTAGGTATATTGGCAATATAGGTTTCTGCAAAATCTTTATTGTCGAAGGGCTGTTTTTCTCCATTAGGAATAATTTGATATTGCGTGTAAAAAGCCTCGTTATCAATGCTCACCCAATTGTGCGAAATGCTTAATGCTTTCTCATTTAAAACACTCTCTACTTTAAATGTGCCACTTTTTGGCGATATGCCTTTGTCGTAAGAACCTTTCTCTGGAAAGAGTTGCCAACTTGCTAAAAAATTATATGCTTGAACCATAATGTTGTAAAATACAAAAATAGCGTTACGATTTTCTTAGCTTGATTTAGTTGCAGGTATATGGAAAGTATTACCAAAATCATAATGATAAGAATTGCCTGTAGATATGAGTTAAGTCATATATTCATCTTCAAGCATTTTATATGTTTGTGCAATAATTTAAAAATATGGAAAAACACAGTATTGTACACGAGTTTCCTGAACATCAGGATAAAATACACGAACTAAAAATAAATGATGTACACTTTAGAAAATTGTTTGATGCGTATCACGACGTTGACCACAACATACATAGTGTAGAAAGTGGTGCAACGCCAACTACAGATGAGCATCTGAATGAACTACGATTGGAACGTGTTCGTTTAAAGGATAGTATTTATGCTTATTTAAAATAGTAGTTTGTTTTCTTTAATCTTAGCCTTGTAGATTGTACAATTTGCAGGGCTTCTTGTTTTAATATTACCTAAAATTCAGCCTTTCATCCAAAAGCAAATACCATTCATATGCTATATTTTTTGTAGTAGGTTTTACTTTATGATGTTGGTGAAGAATACTGACATCGGAGAAAAGAACAAATGTTGAGGCAGTATTCGTCAAGCCCCAATAATGCCAAACCTTTGTGTTGGCAGATGCGGTTCATTGGGTTTGATTTATTTTCAATTAAATATGTTTTATTGGAATTAATTTTTTCGATTATAAATTTTTCTTTGTTCAAATAAATCATATCCTTTCGTTTTCAAATAATCAACTCTTTCTTTAGATAAACCATATTTAATGCAATTAGCAATAAAATTTGCTTCACTTGATCTTTTCTTTAATTCGATTGTTTTAGACACAATATTGAAGGATAAAAATATCTTGTCTATTTTCTTAATAAATGCTAATTCCTTTGCCTCACTTCGGGTTTCATTTAAATGAATTTCCCACGTCGTGTAAAAAAATAAGCTATTGAGTTTTTCTTTTTGTTTTTCATTTAAAAGTGTCCAATAATAAAATTGTTCTTTACACCATTGAGTCAAGTATGCATCATCACTAAATTTAACTATAGACGTTTTCGCATTATAAAAATGCTGACTTAATTCATCGAATACTTCATCCCAG
>JAPLER010000373.1:22046-23867 GCA_026391115.1 Bacteroidota bacterium
ACTTTTTTTGCTAGAACAAAACCTAAAGACATTAATTCTTCTATTTCTCCAGTGTGAAAATAGTCAATAGAGTAGTTCTTGACGCTATTCAAATTATTTCTTAGCTTATTAACTTTGTTCGCAAACTTTCGATCGTTTTTAATAATCTTATTAAAATCTGGTTCATTAAAATTTGGATTATTTATTTTTTCTAATTTTAGCCTCTCAATGACTTCGTCAACAATTCTAGGTTTTATTTCAAAATTGAAATTAATTTTTTTAAGAAAATCCTTTACGATATAATCCTCGCCATCTACTAGAATTGTTAAATTATTATCATTTAAAATTCTTTCTTTATGTTTAGCAGTCAAGGTGTGATTGGTGTAAGTTGATAATTTCTTATCCCAGCCCGTGTGTCCTAATTTATTCGCTGTTTCAATTCTCTTTGGAATATTAGCTGTACCATTTTTTTCAAAATACTCTTTCAAAAGGAATATTTTCTCATTTAGAGTTTCATTGAAACTTTTTTTAGGCAAACTTTCATTACTTCTCCATTCAATTCCATAATCAATTAATTTACTGTACCTGTTGGGAAATTTAATTTCTAACATCTCCTTATTAGCTCTTTGATTGTCATACCAAAAACCTAATTTATAGCCTTTGTACATTTTTCTAAAAGGGATGTGTGAATTTCTTGTTTTATTAACTTCTGGGTCGTTTTTCCATTCTAAAGCTAGGTTAAACCAAAAATCCCAGGTTTGAAATTTTTCATCAATTGCTTCTAAAACAGCTTTAATTTCAATTGTATGGTCAAATACTTTGAAATTTGGGGTGTTATCATTTAAACCTACATTAGCTAATTCACGTTGCTCATTTTCTCTTTCTATGTTCAACTGCTTCAGAAAATTACTTGCTTCAACACTAGAAAAATTGTTGACTAAATCAAAAATTATTGGGTTCTTACTACCAACTTGTAAACACCTCCCAATTTGTTGATAAAAAACAATATGAGAAGTGGTCTTGCGAAGAAGTATAACTCCGTCTACATTTTTTATATGTAATCCCTCATTAAACATATCTACAGCAAATAGCAATGCTGTTTTATTAGGGTTAGAAAATTTTGTAAAATTCAGAATAGCTTCATCATTTTCCTTATCAGACTGGTTAGAATGTACTATAAATGGCACAGAGTCTTTAAATCCTGCCTCAATAAACCAATCAGATACTTTGTGTTTGTATTTCCTTAAAGTTTCAATGTCTTCGCAGAATACTATAAAATTTCGTAAAACAGAATTGGATAAATATTTTTTAAAAATTGCATCGACTCCATTGCTTTTTTTCCAGTCTAGCTTTATTTTTTCCAAGTTTTCCAATTCAGATTCTTTATTAATTACAGGATTTTTTGAATTATCTAAACATTTCTTTAAATATTCAATTTCTTCCTCCAAATCAATTAAAGATGCAACATAAGTAGGATTCGGAATGTATTCTTTAACAATTGCTTTTGGTAAAGAAATATCACTTGCATATTCAAAGTCAAATTCATCATTCATATTTCTACCATCTGTTCTTATTGGTGTAGCAGTCGCTCCTAATATGAATGCATTGGGATTGTTTGCAAGCAAAGCTTTGATTTTAGGTTCATAGGTTTTAGCACCCGTTCTGTGAAATTCATCAAGTACAATTATATCGTATTTGACATTTTCAATTTTATTTTCTAGAAAAAATTGCCTGTTTTGATAATGCAATGTTTCAACATCTTGCATTATCCATCCATATTTATCGTCTTTTTGAAATTGCTCAATAATATATTTTGAGGGAGCAATCAGTAATTTTTTCTTA
>JAPLER010000373.1:23928-26235 GCA_026391115.1 Bacteroidota bacterium
TTTCTTATCAGCATTATCCGCAAACAACTGAAATATTAAATAACTTTTACCAGTACCAGTTGCTTGTATTATTGAGAGGCGGTTTTTATATTGCTTAAGTCTTAGTATTTCCTCGTATGTATTTTTATTATGTACACGTAAGTCTACTGATGGCTTTAATCTTTGATTTGAATTATACTCTTTGATTAGTTCTTTTATATGGTTGAAGTCATACAAAGCAATCCAACCTTTTTGCTGATATTCATATGAATCAGCAACGAAACCGTTTAAGCTAATTAATCGATATCTATTGCAATTGAATATTTTTTTCTCTACTCCTTCTCTAAATTGTTGTATTTCTGATAATGTATCTTTTTTTGTTAGCGGAATTTTGTGATTTTTAGCCTGAATAATGAAAGCAATTTCTTCTGCATTTTCAGAATGTCGAATTAATAAATCGGCTCCTTTATCATTTTTGCCTCCTTTAATCTGAACATAAAATCCATTTCCTTTATACAATTCAGCTAAGAAATATTCAAACACCTTCCCTTTGACATTAATGTCTATTTCATTCAAGTATTTTTTGCATAACAAGTCATCTTTATTACCAAGAAATTTTATTAATTTTTTAAGATGCTCAGTTATTTTATGTTCGTTAATCATCAATCAGGTTATCTGGTCTTTATTCTTACAGCCAACACGAAGATTTATGTTATTAGGCGTAGTGCCAAATATTTTTTTGCTATTGAAAATAAAGGCTTTATAGTTGCGTATTTTTGTATTGTAGTAACGCCAATACCTCTCACAATAACCTATTTTTACTTTTAAATAACCATAGCTCCACATTTTCACCCCAAAACAAAATTTCCTAACCCTTTTGTACAGGGGCTAAATTGCTTTTATTGCAAAATGTGGTGTACTAAAATTGTAAGCCACTTTGAGATGGTGAAAAGAAACTGAAACTTAAAACTTTACAAACACATCATAAGCATATCGAACAATCATAATACTAACAATTATTAGAAAGATAATTCTAACAAAACCGTTACCTTTTTTAAGAGCCATTTTAGCTCCAACAATATTACCACTCATATTGGCAACTGCCATTAATACTGCAATTTCAAGAATATAATTGCCTTGTTTTATAAAAATAATTAAAGCAGAAAAGTTGGTTACGCAATTAATTATTTTTGAATAAGCCGATGCTTCTACAAATTCAAAGCCTATAATTAACACAAAACCTAATACCAAAAAACTTCCAGTGCCAGGGCCAAAAAATCCATCATAAAAACCAACTATCAAGCCTATTAATGCACCATACAGATATTGCTTGTTTATAGCAAGGTGTTTAGTTTTGGTAGCACCCAAATCTTTTTTAAAGAAAGTGTATAAAGCAATAACAACAAGTATTACAAGAACCAGTGGCTTTAAAGTATTAGGATTAATAAGGCTTACAGTTTTAGCTCCACTGTAAGAAGCAATGGCAGCAAAAAGAGCAGTTATAAATAGTAATTTATAATTGAATTTTATTCGTTTGGAATAATGGTAAGCAGCCATTGAAGTGCCAGACAAAGAAGCAATTTTTGTGATGCCAAATAATGTGGGAATAGGCAATTTAGGAAAACTGATTAATAAAACAGGCAATTGAATTAAGCCTCCACCACCAACCACAGCATCTATGAATCCTGCAACAAAAGCAAACAAAATAATTGCTATAATAACAATAAAACCATAGTCTGTAAAAATGTTTAGTAAGTGCATATAGTTAAATAATTAATTCAATCCCACACTCACTTCAACATCTTCATTTTTTAATAAATATTCTGCTAATTCTTCATTCATAGATACGCCTTTGTCAAATAAACTTAGCGTTATTTTTAAGTTTTCTAAAGGCTCCACAATGTTGAATTTTAAAGACACACTTCCTGGATTGGTTTTCATATTTTTTTGTATAAAAGCAATCATATTTTCATCTACACTAGATGCGTGCATATTCAATTCTATATTTTTAGTAAGTTTAGATTTTACTGTTTCTAATAAATAAATATCAGTAACATCAAATTCAAATTTATCTTCTGTGTCCCCTTCTTTTTTCCATCCTTTTTTTACTATGCCTTGCACTAGTAAACTTTTGCCTTTTTCAAAATAATGTTGTAGCCTTTGAAACTTTTCTCCAAACAAAGCAAACTCAACATTGCCTGTAAAATCTTCTATTTTTAAAATGCCAAATGCTCTGTTAGTTTTAGTAGTTCTGTGCTGTGCATCAACTACCAAACCTGCTACTTTAAAAGTTTTATTAAAATTATCTTTCAATAAAGTTTGCGAATC
>JAPLER010000251.1 GCA_026391115.1 Bacteroidota bacterium
AATCCTATAAATGCTTTAATACATATTAATTTGATTAAGGCTCTATTGATTTTATTCATAAAGCTTTTCATTTTTCTGCTATGCCTATCCAATTTTTTAGCAGCAAATAGTTCATTTTAGCTCTCAAAAATGGGTTTCGTAACATTTTTAGGGGGTTTCGTAACATTTATTATTGGTTTTTAAAAATTTACATTTCATTCGTACCATCTATGTTTTTTTTCCAGAACTATTTTATAAAAATTACAAATAAAAATCTAGAATCATCAGCGTTTTTAATATATAAAGAATAGATACAATAAAATTAAATGCACAAAGTAGAGCATTAACTGTGCAGTAAATAGACAATAATACCCAACACAATGAAACAAATCTTTACCATTCTTCTATTAGTGTTTACAGCCACAATAACAGTAAATGCACAAGGTACCATCCCATTTGTTACCACTTGGCAAACCTATAATGCTGGAACTTCCAACAGCACATCTATCACCATCCCTACTATTGGTGGTGGCTATAGTTACGATGTAGATTGGAACAATGATGGCATTTATGATACAACTGGCATTACAGGTAATATTACACACGACTATGGCATTGCTGGCACATACACAGTTGCCATTAAAGGCAGTTTCCCAAGAATTTATTTTAATAATGGTGGCGACCACCAAAAGATATTATCTATAGAACAATGGGGCAATATTGCTTGGGCAAGTATGGGTAGAGCTTTTATGGGTTGTAGTAATTTAGTAGGCAATGCTACTGATGCACCTGATTTAAGTGCTGTTACTGATATGAGTTATATGTTTTATTATGCCACGGCTTTTAATGGAAACATTGGCAATTGGAATACGAGTGCTGTTAAAAATATGAGTTTTATGTTTTATAAAGCCGCAGCTTTTAATCAAAACATTGGTAGTTGGAATACGAGTGCTGTTACTAATATGAGTCGAATGTTTCGTGATGCAACATCCTTTAATCAAAACATAGGTAGTTGGAATACGAGTGCTGTTACTGACATGATGCTTATGTTTTTTTATGCAGGATCATTTAATCAAAATATTGATAGTTGGAATACGAGTGCTCTTACTAATATGTTTTCAATGTTTGCTTATGCAACATCATTTAATCAAAACATTGGTAAATGGAATATTGGTGGAGTATCTGATATTAACGACATTTTTTATGCATCGGGTATATCACAAACTAACTACGATAGTATATTAATAGCTTGGAACGCTGCAGGCTATACCAATAAAAATTTACGCAATGCTAGCCCACTAAAATATTGTGCAGGTGCAGCAGCACGTGCAAGTTTATTAACCAAAGGTTGGTCAATTACTGGCGATGCACTTTTATGCCCTTGCACACCCACCACAGGCACATTTACAACAAGTGCTTGCAATAGCTACACTTGGGCTGCCAAAGGCAATAAAGTATATACTGCAAGTAATAATACCGATACGATACACTTAACCAATGCAGGTGGCTGCGATAGTTTGGTTACATTAAATTTAACTTTTGTTTCTAGTTTGCCAAGTATTATTGGTGCAAGTTCTGCTTGTGTAGGTTCAACCACAACATTAAGCAATACGTTATCAGGGGGTGTATGGAGCAGTATTTCTGGTAGAGCCTCTGTAAATGCAAGTGGCGAGGTAACAGGCACAAGTGGTGGCACAGCAACAATAAAATATGCCAAAGCTGGTTGTGGTAGTGTAACTAAAACAGTTACAGTAAATGCTTTGCCAGCTACACCAACAATAGGAATTGTGCCAGGCACACCAGGCATTACTGGTAGTGGTGGATATTGCAAAAACAAAACATTTAGTGTGGTTGGTAAGCCAACTGGGGGTACTTGGAGCAGCACAGGTGCATTTGCTATAACAAATTTAGGCGTTGTAACAACAGATGCAACACCTGGAGCAGGCAGTGTAAGTTATGCCTATACTAACAGCAATGGTTGTACAAGTTCTAG
>JAPLER010000419.1:0-1842 GCA_026391115.1 Bacteroidota bacterium
GCACTAAAGTAAGCTACCCTACTGCATTTATAGATATGGCAAATTTGATATTGAAGTTTAACGATGTGCACACCAAACTAGCAGCTGGCACATCGCCACTTGATGCATTTATTGCCGAAAACCAAATAGACCTTGCAAAAGATAACGACAAGGTACAACAAGCTATAACCTACAACACCGAGGCTACCAAAAAAGCCGAAGAAAGTGCCAAAGAAACCCAGTTGTTTAACAATGTGTGGCAGCCTGTAGTTAAACAACTAACCAATATAGGCAACTACCTGATGGGTATATATGTAAACGCCCCACGCAAAACCAGCGATTGGGGATTTGCCATAGACGAAAGCCCCACTACTGCCAAAGAAGTAAACACCAAAATAAAACTAGGCGAGCAAGTGGTGCTAAATGGTGTGGTAATAGGTAGCACCATAAAAAACACAGGCAATGCCGATATACATATTTATAAAGGAAAGAAAACAACCGGCAACCCCATTATAGTAAAACCAGGCGATACATTTGGTGTGCAAAAAGGATTTAGCATTATGACCATTAACAATCCAGATACCTTGCAACCAGCCTCTTTAACAGCAATGAGAAATAAGTAAAGTGGAGAAAGTTTGCAATTTCGAGGTCAGAATTTTGAGTTTAGAGGTCAAAAATTACCATTTCGAGGTCAGAAGTATGGTTGTAGAAGTTAAAATTTAGGATTTTGAGGTCAGAACTTAGCTTTTAGAGGTCAAAAATTAGGGTTTTTAGGTCAGTACTTAGGCAAAAAAGAGTAAAACCCAACCCCAAAAGGTATAAGTAAATTACTGAAAATGAAGTAGTTGGCAGTAAAAAGATACAAAAACAACTGCCAACTATTTTTTTGCCCCTTATTACAAGCTTAGTGTGACTGAGGGTGGCGAAGCCGTAGAAAAAGTAAATAATAAGTAGCTAAAATAGCAAGCCCAACAGACAAGATAATGAGGAAAAATACAACTATTGAAATGTACGTAGTTGAAAAAATATTGAAATGTACGTAGTTTTGAAACTACGTACATATTTACAAACATTGATTGAAAAACAATTATTTAGACTCAAGAAAAATATTTGGCAAAATGGTAACATGCGTATATTTTTTAGTTAGCGGCAATTTTTGACAAAATCCTACTTTAACTATACGATTTGGGTAAATTTAGGAACTGTTATCACCTAAAATAAAAAACCTTTTTCACTACATTTGCGAAAGCATAATTAGTTTATAATGACAATAAAAAAGCTCAAATATCAAGCGATGCTTTCTCAATTTCCTAATTGCCCACCAGACAATTATATAGAAATAAAAGCATATGCGTTTCGTTGGGTTCATTCAAATGAGAATGAAAATGATTTTAAGCCAATCAATTTGATAAATGAACCGCCACCGAGACTTCTTGATGAGAGTGATAAAATGTGTATGGGTTATGGGTTATCCTTGTTTGCTAGTTTAAGTGGTGCATTTATGAAATATAAAAACTTGTATACCAAAAGACGTGAACATCTTCGACCAATATTTGTTGACGATTTTGGGGCGTGTATCGCTAATTTAAGTTTAGAACATTCCGATGGAGTAGCAAATAGCCCTGATAAAAAAAATTATGGGCATTTTACATTTCACGAATATGAAAATATAGATTTAAGAGAGAAAGTGCAATCAACATTCAATATCTTTGACACCGATGGAAATTTTGTCGATTAAAAATAATAATTTAACAATAACGAATAATTTAATTCGCATTGGAGACCTTGTTTATTTCGAGGGTCCCTTATTGACTTTGTTTGAGGATGTGAACAACGGACATTTTTACATTTTCGATTGGGTTG
>JAPLER010000419.1:1921-11059 GCA_026391115.1 Bacteroidota bacterium
ATAGATGGCTGGTTTACAGAATTTCGCCTTTAGCATTATTGAGGTTTATTACTAACCAAATTTGCCACTCTGAATTATTCAAAAGTAACCCTGATAACAAATTCTATGTTGCCGATATAGAAAACAAACACAAAATAACAGATTACAACTTATTAGAATTAAATGAAGTCCCTTTAAAATATTTACCTAACACAGAAAATTATTTTGACGAAGCAGATTGCCCTCTTTTTACCAAAATAAGAGCTACTGCTATAAAATCTTTATCCCGTAAAAAGCAAGAAAATGAATATTCAACTTCTGAACATTTATTAAAAAGGTTGACATATACTTCTGCTAAAAGAAATTGGTTTAATAAAATTACCACTCCCCATTATGGAACATTTCTTGGGAATTCAATGCTTACTATTACAATTCCAAATGGAATAAATTTTGAATTTAATAACCAATACAACCCAATGAAATTTTTAAATTCAAATATAAATCCAGTACATAGGGTCAAAAAAAGAAATAAAGTGTATGCTTAAAATTATAAAAGACTATTTTAGGGAAGAAGGTTGGGAATTCACTCAATTAGATGATAAAAACGTATTCCTATTTGGTATTGCTGGAAAGAATGGAAACTTTCAATGTATTGCAGACATAAAAGAAGAGGAACATAAATTTCTTTTCTTTTCTATTTGTGGTGCAAACACACCCATTGAAAAAAGACCCCAAATTTTAGAATTAATTAATCAACTAAACTACAGCCTTTTTCTTGGAAATTTTGAAATGGACTTCGAGGATGGCGAAGTGAGATATAAAACAAGTATCTACTATGACTCTATAACTCCTAATAAAGATATGCTCGACCAGTTAATTATGACAAATATAATTACAATGGATGAATATCTTCCTGCCTTGACAGGAGTAATGTTTGGTGGGCTAACTACTTTAGAAGCGATTAGCTTAGTAGGTAAGTCAGAAGCTTCATTACCGAAAAAATAAAACTGCCGCTAACATTAGGCTTGGCATTATTGGGGGTTGACGAATATTGCCTCAAGATTTGTTCTTTATTGTACTTCAGTTCGGGCTGGACATTATAAATTTGGCTTATGAATAAAACATCAGCAATATTGCAATTATTTGGCTTTGGTTATGGGCTGACGGAATGCTAATTCCCCAACAAACGCCAAGCCTTTTTCGTTGTGTGCAAGTTAAAATAAAAAACAAAAATGGCAAAAAAAAGAAAACCACCAGATTAATATTAATTTACTTATTGTAGCCTTATTACTATCTTATCTGTTGAGTCCAGATACAACATAAAAAACGGGGCGTAAACTGAAAAGCCATACGAGTAAGAAAAATAATTTTTATGAAAAAAATAATAAACTTTGCACTTTTTTTAATGTGTTTTACAATTTTATCTTGTAAAAAGAGTGAAAATAATAGTACCTCTAATAATACATCTAGCCCATTTACAGTGAAATATGAAATAATCCCAACATCTAAAGTTTCTGCATCTTGGGATAAACCGATAATTTCTTATATTAACAGTACTGGTCAATTACAAACTGAGAGTGTTTCAAACTTGTCTGACATATCTACTTGGAGTAAAACTATTACTGTTACTTCTACAGCAAGACCACTTCAATTAAGCTTGTTAGTTACCACAACATACCCAAACTACTATTTAGTTCTAGAAAAAGCAGGTTCTTTGACACAGAATATATATGTAAATGGAACATTGATGGCTTCATCGACAAATCAATCTAGCAATCAAGTAACAAGCTTTGGCTACAAAATTATTGTTGCATCAATCAATCACACAATACAATAATAAACAAATATGACAAAAAAAGAAAAAAAAGAAACAATTAAAAGACTAATTGGAGATTTATACAAAAACACAGACATTGATAAAATCGTAGAAATCCGTGAGAAAATAGTAAAAGAAATTTATTCTTCTGGTTTTAATGAAAATCAACTAAAAACTATCTCATTAGCTGTTGATACTTTTGGTAGTGATATTGATAATAATTTAATTCTAAAACTGGAAAATAAAAATAATATAGATGCTGATGATTTTACTCGACTTTCAATTTCAGGGATACTCGCAGTTATTGATTTGTCTCAACTTGATGATTAAAATCATAAATTAAAAGCACCACTGTAACCTGCACACAACATATGGTTTGGCATTAACAGTAAATCAACTTACGAGCAATTGACTGCTTTATTAAACCCAAAATCTACCTATGAAGGCAGTTGGGACAAGGAAAATAAAATGTTGTTTATTGGAGTAGATGAAAATGGAGAAAAGGGAGGTATGTTTTCTAGAATAACTAAGAACATTCCCAATCAATTTGTTTTTATGTAAAGTTTGCAACATATTTACAAAAGTTAAATTCTTTATTGACTTTAAACCTAATATAGATATAGCTTGCAAAATAATTTACACAGCACTTATGAAATTTACTGACTTAAATTTAAACACCCCTCTCATTAACGCTTTAGATGAGCTGGGTTATATTCATCCAACTACTATTCAACAAAAAGTATTTGCTGTTGCTATGAGTGGAAGAGATGTATGTGGAATTGCTCAAACTGGCACTGGTAAAACGTTTGCTTACTTATTACCCTGTTTAAGACAATGGAAATTTAGCAAAGACAAATCGCCACAAATACTGATAGTTGTGCCAACAAGAGAGTTGGTTGCACAGGTGGTAAATGCTGCAAAATCTTTAACCACTTATATGAATGTAGCTGATATTTTAGTAGCAACGCCAGGAAGATTATTTGACCTTGCAATGAATGGTTCTTTTAAAACCAAAACTATTAAACGATTGGTGATTGATGAAGTGGATGAAATGTTGAATTTAGGTTTTAGAACACAGCTAAAAAACATACTTGATTTACTGCCAGAAAAACGACAAAACTTAATGTTCTCTGCAACCATTACTGATGATGTTGAAACACTTATTGAAACTTATTTTAATAATCCAGAAAGAGTGGAAGCTGCACCAACAGGAACACCTTTAGAAAACATTATTCAAACTGCTTACAACGTTCCAAATTTTTATACTAAAGTAAATTTGTTGGAATTATTGTTAACAGAAGATGCAACGATGACAAAGGTTTTGGTGTTTGCAGCCACCAAAAAATTAGCAGATGATTTGTATGAACAACTTTCGCCAAAATTCCCTGAAAGTATTGGTGTTATTCACTCAAACAAAGAACAGAACCATAGATTTAATACCGTAAAGCAATTTCAAGATGGTACATATAGATTTATAATTGCTACAGATATTGTAGCCCGAGGAATTGATATTGCTGAAGTAACACACGTAATAAATTTTGACACACCAGATGTGCCTGAAAATTATATTCATAGAATTGGTAGAACAGGCCGTGCCGATAAAAAAGGTATATCCATCACCTTTATTACTGAAAAGGAAAAGCCACAGCAAGAAGCTATTGAAGCATTGATGAAATACCAAATACCAATGATTTCATTGCCAGATCATCTTGTAATTTCTACTGAATTAACAGAGGATGAAAAACCTAAGGTTTTTATGAAAATCATAAAAATAAAACAGCCTAAAAAAGAAGATGTGGGTCCTGCTTTTCACGAAAAATCTGCAAAGAACCAAAAGGTAAATTTTATTGTAAGAAAGAAAGATAGAATGATGAAAAAATATGGCAGACCGAAGACAAGGGGTGCTAAAAAGTAGCATCAATTGCAAATTTTAAAACCCAAAAAACCATCTATCGATGATTTTGTAGCGGATGTTAGACATTTCTTCATTCTTTCGCCACCGCTGGTATTATTTATCAACAGTAAATAAAATAGGTTTGTGAAACACAAATCTTGGCGAGGATGGATATGATGGTTTTATAATAACGTGAGGGTATTGAGGTTGGTGTGTTGATAATATAAACAACAACTTTCATTTAGACTTTACTGAATAATGAGTGACTTTATTTTTTACTGCATCTTGATACAACTAATATTATTGGTTCCATCATTTTATTTTTATCAATGGATTTTAAGTAAGACTAGATTGACAGCTGTAAAGACCTACGCTTATGTGTGTACAATTTTAATTCCAATTATTTTAACTTGTCTGTTTATCCATATTAATACGCAATACATTGCCCCTTGGGTTCGCTCGGAAAAGTTTGACTCGCAAAAATGGAAAACTAACGAGCAGCATAGATACCGTATGATAAATGACATTGTTAACAATAATTTATTGATTGGAAAGACGAAGGTTGAAGTGATAACATTATTGGGAAACACTACTGAAGAAGAACCTTGCAACGACTGTATTGGCTATTCTACAAATGAACCTAACCAAGGCTTTTCAATTGACCACAAAGTATTGGAAATTAATTTTGATAGTGCAAGTAGCGTTACTGCTGTAAGTATAAATGATTGGTAATAATTGCCAGTAATACAGCCAGTAAAAAAAACGCTGTGAAACAATTGTTTGATAAAGGTTGTGTTATTTCTAATTGGTTGATGATAATAGATACATATTGAAATTCAATTAGATTTTATAATAAAAAAGCTACTCCAAAATTTGAAGTAGCTTTTTTAGTGGAGCTGAGGAGAGTCGAACTCCTGTCCAAACATAATTACCATAAGCTTTCTACACGTTTATTTCTTTATTAATTGTAGGCACTTTGCCGGAAAAGAACAAACCAACACAATGCTTAGCTGAATAGTCTTAAGCAATAATCACAGCCTTTTATTGCAGCAACCTGTATTTGTTTTGAGTCGGCGGCGAAGCTTGGTAACAGATCTAACCTGCTTAGCGGCCCGAATGACTATTTAATCACTGATTAAGCAGCCATGGCATACGAAGTATTGCCAGTTAATGTTTGAGTATTCAGATTAACGTGTTAATTACACAACACACGACGTGCTTACACCTACCGCAACCTATGCTGTCGAAACCAGTACAGCCCCATTGGGTAATGTAAAAGAAAAAAGAACTATTGCAAATGTAATCATACCAGCAGTAAGCAAGGAATATTAATTTGCCAGTCGAAATTGATAGTCAATAACTGCTAACTACTAACTATCAATTATCCACTATTTTAAACTCACCCCATTTTTATTAACCTTCGATATATGTGTATGAAATTCAATACCAGTTTTACCATATACTCCCTTCATTGCTAACTCAACACTAACAGCTATTTCAGCAGTTTTACTTAGCATAAACATACTTGGTCCACTACCACTAATTCCACCACCTAAAGCACCAGATTCTTTGCAAGCATTTTTTACTTCATAAAAATGTGGAATGAGTGTGCTGCGATAAGGTTCTACAATAACATCTTCTAAACTACGACTAATTAAATCATAATCGTGTTGCATAAACCCTGTTACTAATCCTGCAACATTTGCCCATTGTGTAACAGCATTTATTAAAGGAATTTCTTTGGGCAAAATGTTTCTTGCATCGGCTGTTTTAACTTCAATTTGAGGATGAAGTATTGTAAGGAATAATTCAGGATAATCAATTGAAATAATATCTAAAGGATGATTACTTCTGATCAATGTTATGCCACCAAATATAGCAGGAGCAATATTATCAGCGTGTTTTGCACCACTTGCAATTTCTTCTCCATACATTGCGAAGTCAACCAATTGTTGCTTTGAATATTTATTGCCAAGCAAATGATTTGCAGCAACCACAACGCCAGCAGCACTTGCAGCACTGCTACCAATTCCACTTCCTGGTTTTATTATTTTTTTGCTTATAAGATGAAAGCCTTTTATATCTTTTTCTTGGTCTAGCATTTTTAATAATGCTACGCCACTTACATTCTTGGTAGCATCAGTTGGCAAGTCGTAATCATCAATATTTTCAATAGTTACACCAACTTCATCACTTAACGAAAGTGTAAACTCATCACAAGGATTATCAAGACATAGACCTAATATATCAAATCCACAAACAAGGTTGGCAACAGTTGCTGGAGATTTAACTTTTACTGATTTCATAAATTTTTTATTTGGCTAATCGAATAATATCTGCAAAAACGCCACTTGCAGTAACATCTGCTCCAGCAATTTTGATAGGTTACTGTATCAAGGGAATAAACAGAGCCAACTGTTCCATTACTTAATATTTCAAAAACAACAGTTTTGCCTTTATAACTTGTATCAGAAAATTGCTTTTCAGTTTCAATTTGTTCAACAATTCTTTTTTTTATATAATCAATACTTTTTTTGGTAGTATTATATTTTTTGTTTACTAATACTGCACTGTCTGTAATATGCTTTGCAAAATTTGGTGACCAATATTCTTTATTATGAGAGATAGGAATGTAGCTTCTGGGCTTTGATTTAATGCTTTCGTTAGAATAGCTGGTCAAAGTCCAACAAATAAAAGGTTCTAGCGATTTATCTTTGTATTGTTTTACTCCTAAAAAGCCAGCAAATAATTCTAAATCTGTAGTAGTTTCTTTATAATAATCATTCCAAATTAGTTTACTATTTGAAATGCCACTTGGAAAATCATCGGTTGATATGGTAGATTTTAAATATTGATTTGCGTAAATGTATTTATTCTGTTTGTAAATAATTTTCACCGAGTCATTCCAATTATAATTTTTAGTAGTATCACTCCAATCAAGATGTTCTGTTTCTTCTAAGTAGGGAAATAATTTTATAATCCAACCTGATATGTAATGTGCATTATATTCATATACGTTCTTGTAAATATCTTTCCAGAAAGGAATATTAACTTTATTATTACTTGCATTAATAAATTCTTGTATTACGGGTTTTAATTCGTCTGCCCAATCTTTAAGATCAAATTGATTAAGGATTTGCAAATTGTCATAAATCCATTGCCAGTCTTGAGGCACACCTTTAATTGTTAATGTAGGGATACCACAACCACTTTCAAAAAGATAAATAAATTTTTGTTTAAAAGCATCAAGCATTGTTATCTCCATTACAGTTTTTGTAATAGAATCTGAAGTAGAACATTGAGGAACAAAAAAACTGTAATAACCCGTATTCACTTCTTGATTTGCCTTTTTTGAAATAGCAGTAATTGATCTAAATAGTTTTGACGGACATAACCAGTTTTTATTGGATTTTCCCAAAAGTTATATTTTGCTATTTTTTCTATTTTATCGCCGAGGGCTTGCAGTCGGGCAACGATGTTGCCATAGCCGCGTTCAATTTGATAAATATTTTCAATGGTGGTCTGGCCCTTGGCCACTAATCCAGCTACCAATAAATGAGTTACCAATTGTAGGTACAATTTTAGTTTTTTGATATTGTGCAGGAATAAATTTTATTTCTCTTTTAAGCCTTTTGCCTAAAGACTTTGATAAATCCTCTTCGAATAACAAAGTTGTTGCTAGTTTCACTTCATCTACTTTAAACTTAACTTGTGTATTAGTTCTAGTAACTATGGTTTGACCATAACAATTTGCAATTAGCAATGTACAAAAAGCAAAAGCAGTATAAATTTTATTCATCATAAATTATTTTTAGTTCGCTTATTTTGCCAATCGAATAATATCTGCAAAAACTCCACTTGCTGTAACATCTGCCCCAGCTCCTGCACCCTTTACTACTAAAGGATTTTCGGGGTATCTATCTGTATAAAAAAGTACAATATTATCCTTGCCATACAAATGATAAAAATCGCTTTGAGCAGGTATATGTTGTAAACCAACAGATGCTTTTCCATTATCAAAAGTTGCAACAAACTTTAGTTTACACCCTTTCTCGTTAGCATCTATATACAATTGTTTAAAATGTTCTTCATTCTTTAACATAGAAGCATAAAAGTCATCTACACTACCAGCATAACATTCTTGTGGTAAAAAATCATCTTTCGAAATTTCACTCATTTCCATTTGCTCGCCTGCTTCTCTTGCTAAAATCATAATCTTACGCATTACATCTGTGCCACCTAAATCTAAACGTGGGTCTGATTCTGTATAACCCTGTATTTGAGCTTGTTTCACAACTTCTGCAAAAGGTTTTGTAGCATCATAATTATTAAAAACAAAATTTAATGTGCCACTTAAAACAGCTTGCATTTTATGAATTTTATCACCACTTTTTATTAAATTATTCAAAGTGTCAATAATTGGCAACCCTGCACCAACATTGGTTTCAAATAGATATGGTGCATTAAATTCTTTACTTAAATTTTTAATATGAACATAGTTATCATAAGCGGACGATGCTGTAATTTTATTGCAAGCAACTACAGCAATACTTCGCTCCAACATTTTACCATAAACAGCAGCAACAATCGAACTTGCACTCACATCTACAAACACACTATTACGAAGATTTCGTTTGATAATTTCAGCAGTAAAATCATCAATGGTTGCTTGTGGTGCAGCTGCTAATTCTTCTTGCCAGTTTGTTAAATCAATTCCATCTTCATTTATTAAAATATGTTTACTATTTGCTAAGCCTGTTATTTTAATTTGAATGTTCAAATTGTTTAACAAATAATCACTTTGTTGTTGTAATTGACTCACTAATTTGTTGCCAACATTTCCAACTCCTGCAATAAAAATGTTCAACTGTTTTTTTGATGATTCAAAGAAAGCTTCGTGCAAAACGTTTACAGCTTTTTTAACATCAACATAAGCAACAACAGCACTAATATTTCTTTCACTACTGCCTTGTGCAATGCCACGAATATTGATACCATTTCTTCCCAAAGCACTAAACATTTTTCCACTAATGCCTTGATGGTTTTTCATTTTATCGCCAACAACTGCAACTATCGATAAATCTTTTTCTACAACCAAAGGTTCAACTTTACCTGTTGCAATTTCGTTGTCAAAAGCAGTATCTACAGCCTTTTTGGCTTTCTCTACATCAACTGTATTTACTCCAACACATATAGAATGTTCGCTACTGCTTTGTGTAATTAAAATTACATTTACTTTTTCTAAGGCCAATGCTTCAAATAATCTTTTACTAAAACCAGGAATACCAACCATCCCACTTCCTTCAAGACTTAATAATGAAATATGGTTGATACTTGAAATACCAGTAATCATTTCATTTGAGTTAGCATCTTCAGCAAAATTTGCTGTAATTTTAGTCCCATAATCTTCTGGCTTAAAAGTGTTCTTAATCCAAATAGGAATATTCTT
>JAPLER010000260.1 GCA_026391115.1 Bacteroidota bacterium
TGCAACTAATATTAGTACACTAAGAAATAATAGTGTAAGTGGCACTGTTACCTTAGTGGCAGCAGTAAATAAAAGTGCTATTCCTTTCCCTGAAACTATTTCTATTACTGATATTGATGCTGATGGAAAAGTAGATGTAATGTTTGCTAGTAATGCCAGCAGCTTTGCTGTTCTTAAAAACACAACAACTGCTACAACACCAACTTATGCAGCATCTGTAGACTTTGGAACTGGTTCATTAACTTATGCTCACGCAATGGGCGATATTGATGGAGATGGGAAAATAGATGCAGTAGTACTTACCAATTTTAATAATGCAATTGTAGTAGTTAGAAATGCCCCAGTATATTCAACCAATGCAAATTTATCGGCACTTACAACAACTGCTGGAGCCATAAGTCCAACATTTACTGCAAATACTACAAGTTATACTGCAACTGTGTCTAATGCAACTACAAGCATTACAGTTACACCAACAAAGCAACAAGATTCTGCCAAATTGGAAATTCAATTAAATGGCGGTGCTTACACTTCTATTGCAAGTGGTTTTCCGTCTTCTGCATTAACTTTAAATCTTGGTGCAAATACAATAAACATAAGGGTTACTGCACAAGATGGTACTACCATTAATATATATACGTTAACAGTTACAAGAGCTGCTCCTCCAACTATTACTTCTATTAGCCCAACAAGTGGAGCTGTTGGCACAACAGTAACTATTACTGGAACTTTCTTTAGCTCAACCCCAGTAAATAATGTAGTGTTTTTTGGTGCAGCAAAAGCTACTGTTACAGCAGCAACTACAACCAGTTTAACAGTTACAATACCTATAGGTGCAACTTATGCACCCATTACAATTTTAAATACTGTAAGTGTTTTAACAGCTTCAAGTAAACAGTATTTTAATACCACTTTTAAACCCAATAAAGGCAGTATTACCAATATTGATATGACAGCTAGTGCAAACTTTACTGTAAATACTGATCCACAACAAGTAGCTATTGGAGATATTGATGGTGATGGAAAAGCTGATGCAGTTGTAGTAGATTATGGTAATTCAAAAGTTTCTGTTTTGCGAAATACAAGTACAACAGGTGCTGTAAGTTTTGCAACAAAAGTTGATTTTACTACAACTACACGCCCATACTCTGTTGCTTTGGCAGATATGAATAATGATGGAAAATTGGATATTATTACAGCAGATTTTTTATCAGCCACCGTTTCGGTTTTTAGAAATACAAGCACAAGTGGTACTGTTAGTTTTGCAACAAAAGTAGATAAATCATCAGGCATAGCATTGGCAACACACCAATTTTTAGCTGTTGCTGATATTGATGGAGATGGGAAACTAGATGTGGTAGTTGCTAATGGAGGTACAAATGATATTTCGGTGCTACGTAATACTTCAACAACTACAATAATATCATTCGCAACATTTATTACTTTTTCAACTGTTAATGGGCCTAGTGGAATAGCTATTGGCGATATTAATAATGATGGAAAACCAGATGTGGTGGTTAGTGGTGAAACGAGTTTTATAACCGGGAAAGTTTCAATTCTTAAAAATACAAGCGTAATATCATTGGGAGATATGAATGGAGATGGATTTAATGATATTATTACGGGGAATACAAGCAGCAATAACGTTTCGGTATTGATAAATTATAGCGATGCTACAGGCCTTTCTATTGACCCGGTAAAAAATTTTGCAACAGGCACCAATGGAAGTATTGTAAGCATTGCAGATATTGATGGAGATGGAAAATTAGATATTGCTGTTGCTGGCAATGCAGGTGGTGGCGTTATAGTTTTAAGAAACACAACTACTGCAACATTTTCACTATCCTTTGCACCATATATTGTTTTTGCATCTGCACCATCTTCAAAAGGTGTTGCATGTGCCGATATTGATGGAGATGGAAAAGTGGATATTACTGCGGTTAGTTATTTATCTTCTAATTTAGTGGTGTTAAGAAATACGCCTATATTATCTAGTAATAATAATTTATCAGATTTAACTTTATATTTATCTAAAAGCCTAAACCCAGTTTTTGATAGCCTTACCACTTCATACACATCAAGGGCTTTTAATTATGAATCTACTACTTTGATTAAAGCTACAAAAGCACAAGATTCTGCAAAAATTGATTTACAAATCAATGGTGGAACTTATACTGCACTTGCAAGTGCAGTATTGTCTACACAATTAAATTTAAATGTAGGAAACAATATTATTAATGTAAGAGTAACTGCACAAAATGGAAACACAAAAATTTATACTATAAATATTTATAGAGCTTGTTTGGCTC
>JAPLER010000234.1 GCA_026391115.1 Bacteroidota bacterium
CATCAAACTCATCTATTTCTATTGCTTTTTGATAATAATAAATCGCAGAGTCTATTTGATTAGTTATCTTATAATCGAAGCCCAAATTATTATATATTCTACTTTCTAAGCTATCAATTTTTAAAGCTTGAAACAAATACCACTTTGCAGTATCGCATTGCTTTTTATCCTCATAAAAATTACATAAACTATAATAACTTATAAGATTTTGAGGGTTTTTTGAAAGCCCTATTTTGTAATAGTGTAAAGCAGAATCTAATTGATTTTGACTTTTATAAAAATTGCCTATGTTATTATAACTACTACTTGCATCATCCAAATTATAGCTTGCTTTTTTGTAATAATATTTTGCTGAATCATATTGCTTTTCACTAATAAATATATTAGCAATATTGTTGTATGGCGGTGCATTTTTAGGGTCTAATAAAATAGCTTTTCTATAATAAAATTTAGCCGAATCAAATTGGTTTGTTTGCTCATAGAAAAAACCAATATTATTATAAATGCCACATAGTATTAAGTTTTAGAGCTTCTTTAAGGTAATATAAAGCAGAATCATATATTTTTTTTCCACGAAAAATATCCCCCAATAAACTTGTACAATTAAACCATTTAGGTGCAAGTGAAATTGCTCTTCTTTCGTAGTACAATGCAGAATCTAAGTTATTGCTTTGTTCATATAATAAGCCTAATAAATGATTGGTGTAGGCTGCATTAGGTTGAATTTGCAAGGCTATTCTTGCATAATTAATAGCATCTTTTCTTAGTTTAACCTTCCCTTCATTGCCATAAAAACTCCTGCCCAAAAAGAAATTTTTCTTTGCTATCAATTGCTGAATAAATGTCGTATCATAGTTGCCAGTTGCAGTTAATAAGTCTATTGCCTTAGTAATAAAATTGCCACTTTGATAATAGGTTTGACCTTTTGTTTTTTGAATTTTTTGCTTAAAATTATTTTCAACTGTTGTTGATGCGGTGATATCTAATCCACTCAAATACAAATTAATTTTATCCTGTGCAAGATTTATATACTCCATTGCTAAATTAAATTCGGCTTCTTGCGTTAAATTATTGGTTGGGTATTGTTGTTGCATTTTTGTCAACATTGCTTCTGCTCCATTGTTTCCTTCAATGCTATCTAATTTTATTAAATACATACATTGGTTATACAAATTTGTAACCATTGTATCCATTATTGCACTTGCTGTTCGTGGCGTTTTTGGGGCATTATAAACATAGTTATTATTGTCTTGTTTTTGCAATGCCCAGCTTTGTTTAAACTTTTCATCTAGTGTAGAAATTATTACATCGGTATTGTAAATAAACTTAGGGTGCTGCTCGCTTTTAAATTTATTTTTAGCATCGTTTCTCACTTTCATTTTTACCCAAGTGTCTAATTCGCCCATATCAACTTTTCCATCGCCATTGCCTCCAACATCAATGTTATCAGCAGCTCCACTTAAAGCATCAATTAAATAATAAGTAAACAAACCGTGTCCGTGGGCATAAATATTATTTTCCAAAGCAGTTTCGCCAGCACTTGCACTTAGCATCATTATTTCGCCATTATTTTTTTCGGCTATGCCTTGTTGTGCATTCTTCATTCCTTCTGCACCACCAGGCAATTCGTTGGTTCGGCAAGCATCCCAAATCATCACTACTTGCACACCTTTATCTGTTAAAGTATTTTTTATAAACGATTTAATATTATACATCTGCAACACACTAGCCATTCCTCCTATGTAATTATTTTTATCTCCAGCAGGGTCGCAGTCTTGTAGTAAAAAAAAGTATTCGTCGCCATCAATTGCATCGCCGTGCCCTGCAAAATAAAAATACACCCTATCGCCCTTTTGTGGCTTTTTAAGGTCGTTAATCCAATGTCTTATTCTTGGGTGTGTTGATGCTTTTGCATCATCATTTATTAGCAATAAAATATTTTCTTCTTTTACATTACCACCAGCTTTTGATTGCAAAAATTCTTTAAATAATTTAGCATCTTCATCAGCAAATGAAAGTGGTTTTATGTATTTATAGTTAGATATGCCAACAATTACAGCATAAGTATTGCCTGTAACAATTGGTGTTTCAGTTTTATTATTTTGCAAACTAATGCCCCGTTCTTGGGCATTAGTAATGGTTGATAATAAGCATAATAATAAGATGAATATTTTTTGCATAAAGTTGGTTTTGCTTCACTTTTTTATAAACAAATTCTTCGATGATGAATTAAAATAAAATAGATAGTACTAATACCATAAAGTTTGTTTTTGCAAAAAATCGCTACCAGATAATATAAATCTTTTTTGCAAATAATTTTCTTGATTTCTAGGTGAACTTCCTTTTCTAAACAATACAAAATCAACAATGCCAGTTGTTGCACATAATCTTAAAGCTGTGCCTAAATCAGCATTATCTTTTATTTTCCAAACCATACTATTGTTGCGAGAAACAATACCACTTGCAACCACAAGCCACTCATCTCCAAACAAAACATCTGATGTTAAATGATTTGTTGAGCCAATAACATTAACAACCTCTGTTGCCTTTTTTTGAAAGCTAGAATATTTGTTTCTGTCGCTAAAAGTTAGTCGAATGCCAT
Source organism: Bacteroidota bacterium (assembly GCA_026391115.1). Classification (GTDB taxonomy): domain Bacteria; phylum Bacteroidota; class Bacteroidia; order Chitinophagales; family Chitinophagaceae; genus CAIVPM01. Next base: position 2,603 of record JAPLER010000234.1, read on the forward strand.
CGTTATCAACAGCAGTTTTACAGCCCCATTGTTGCAATGCATTTTCGGCAATAGCTGCATTTGTAGTGGCATTTGATGTAGCTGTTTTTACTTTTACAGTTGTTGTTGTTCCCATTTTTGAAAGTTCAAAAACTACTTCATCAGTAGGATTTGTTTTTTCAAACTGTCCTAATACCTCTTCAATATTTCTTACTTTTTCGCCATTGATTGATAAGATTGTGTAGCCTACATAATTAGCCAAACTCTTAGCTGCTGGGCTTCCTGCAATTACACCACTTATAATTGGGAGTGGATCATTTGTTTCTTGTGCTGTGATAGAATATTTATATCCATCTCTATCGTCTAATAAACGTTTTGAAACTTCTATACCTAAATAAGCTCGTTTAATAAGTCCATCATTATTAATAATATCATCAACCAATTTATTAGCAAGGCTAGCTTCCAATGCAAAATTAATTTGTGGTTGCCACAGGCTTTTTCCACCATTGTCGGCAAATGCTATTTGAGAATTAATGCCAACAACTGTTCCCATTGCATCAACAAGTGGGCCACCACTATTTCCCCAAATAACTGTTGCAGATGATTGCAGAAAACCAAACTTTCCTGTTAATCCATCACGCACCCTATTTTTTGCACTAATGATTCCAGTGGTTACTGTATATGGATATTCGCCCAATGGATTACCAATGGCATACACTTGTTCACCAATTAAAATTTCTGATTTTCTAAATTCAATTGGCGTAATCTCTGCTTTGGTTTTATCTTCTAATTCTAACACTGCAATATCATAAAAAGAATCGCCACCAACTAGCTTGGCAAGATACTTTGTGTAGTTAATGCTATAAACATAAATGCTACCTTCTTTATCGGTTGCTTGTTGAATAACGTGGGCATTAGTAATGACATAATTCTTACCATTTCGAGTAATTACGAAACCAGACCCACTGCCTTTAGCACCTGTTAAATCCAGTGCTTTTGAATATGCCATTTCTGCATTGTTACCTCTAAAACCCAGTGGTTTCATTGTTTCTTCGGTTTCATACACAGCTACTGTTACCACAGAGCCCAATGCATTCTCCAGCATTTGGGGTGCATTGTTTTGACTAAAAGTAAAATGACTTAGGAAAGTAAAGATTGAAAATACTGAAATAATTTTTTTGTTCATTTTAAGGGATTGACATTGTAAAAAAAAAAGCCACTAACAAAATGTAAGTGGCCTTTGTATATTAATTTGATAAAATTACTTTCTTAAGTTCCATTTGTATTCATAGCCTGTTTGTGCTGTAGTTGGTCCCCAGTATTTGTAGCTGCCATCATCAAATACAGCTTTGGCATATAAAGTTGTACTACCAGGAATTGCCCAAGTTACTTTTTTATCCCAAGGTGCTAATGTACCACGATAAGAACCATCAACGTAAATATCGATGTAATAACCTGTATAATTATCTACAACAATATCACTTAGGTTAGAACCATAAACATCACCACGAGATTTTTCTACAGGCTTATCCTTAATGTTACCGGGCTTGTTAAGTGCAGCTACAACCTCATTAGGCTTATCGCTTGCTTTTGCTTCTATGGTCTAGTTGCTTTTTGCGAGATTGAATTAATTGGAGTTGCTAAAAAAGCAATAACTGCAACAACAATTGGCATTAAGATTTTTTTCATTTGTGATTTTTTTTGATTTAAAAATAAAATTGAATTTCAAATTTATAGATATAATTAAAATAACAAAAAATATTTATCACCAAACCCTCCAATCGTTTTGTAGCGTCTCTGTTCTACTTGTCGGCTGTTGTGCACCTTTGGTAATTTCAGCAACCCTTTGGTTTACATATTTTTTTAATTGACTTACTGTTATTGTTTTATTCTTCTCAAATAATTCTAATATGCTGTAAGTAAAAACACCATTTTTAAGGTCTCCTCTTTCTAGTGCAAACTGAGTGCCTGCTGCTGCTGAAATGATTGTTGCTC
>JAPLER010000430.1:0-889 GCA_026391115.1 Bacteroidota bacterium
ATGGCAGGGGTTTTTGCGATAAATACTTTCGCAATTCCCGTAAAAGCACAAGATGTATTACAAGAAAAGGTGAGTATATCTCTCGAAAAAGGGACTATAAAAACATTACTTAAATCAATGGAAAAGCAAACAAACGTCTTGTTTTCCTACAAAAACGAGTTGATTGCCAATGACCTGCCGCTGACGGTGGAAATCAAAAATGAAAAAGTAGAAGACGTGCTTAGAAAAGTGCTCACGCCAAGAAATATATCATTCGAAACCGTTGGGGAAAGACAAATTATTTTGGTTCGTTCCATGTCTAAGAGAAACAACGCACAAGAAAATAGCCTTAGTCAAACCGAAAAAACTACGTTAAATATTAATAAAAGTAATTTCGCCGACATTACCATTAAAGGTATTGTTACTGATGAAAAGGGAGAAAAACTACCCGGTGTAAGTGTTATTGTTAAAGGCACAACTCGAGGTACTACAACTGCTTCAAATGGCGATTTTTCGATTTCGATACCAGACAATAAAGCAACCTTGGTATTTAGCTTTGTTGGATTTTTAAATCAAGAGATTCTTGTTGGAAATCGTACTCAAATAAATGTAGTTTTGCTACAGGATTCTAAATCATTAGAAGAGGTCGTTGTGGTAGGTTATGGAACTGTGAAAAAATCAGACATAACTGGCTCAGTGTCGTCTATAAAAGCAAAGGAAATTAATGCTTTTCCTGTGCAAAATGCTATGCAAAGTCTTAATGGTAGGGCTGCGGGAGTACACGTTGTTCAAAATTCAGGAGCCCCAGGTGGCGCCTTAAGTGTAAAAATACGAGGGGGAAACTCACTACAAGGTAGTAATGAGCCACTTTATGTAGTTGATGGCTTTCCGCTTACTGGAAATATAAATG
>JAPLER010000430.1:942-3557 GCA_026391115.1 Bacteroidota bacterium
ATCTTGAACCGATGGAACCTCTAAAAGACGCGTCGGCTACTGCCATTTATGGCTCAAGAGGAGCCAATGGTGTTGTTATGATTACAACCAAAAGTGGAAAAAGCGGAAAAGGGAAAATAGATTTTGAAACTTATTATTCAACACAAGAAGTAATCAAAAAATTAGAATTAATTAATGCCACTGAATTCGCCACATTAATGAATGAGCGAGCTGTAAACGACAAAGTGGCCTCACCTTATTTCACTCAAAACCAAATAGCGAGTTTTGGTGAAGGTATAGACTGGCAGAATGAGATTTTTAGGTCGGCTCCGTTACAAAATTACTCACTTACATTTTCGGGGGGCAACGATAAAACTAAATATTCAATTGGGAGTAGCTGGTTAGATCAACAAGGCATCATTAAAAACTCAGGCTTTGGGAGAAAAAGTATTCGTGCCAATATCAATTCTGAAGTAAATAAAGTAGTTAGCTTATTTTTAAGTACAATTTATAGCAAAACGGCCAACAACCGCCTGCGGTCTGATAATAGTGCAAGGGGTAACGGAGCATTGTCGGCTGCCATGGTTTCACCTCCTACCATTGCACCTTATGACGCCACGGGAGGATATAATCGTGTAGACGCTTATTCGTTTAGCCCTAATGCGTTAGAAAGTCCTTTTGTGTTTTTAAACGAAATCACTGACAATGGTAGCGGTGATGAGTTAATTCTTAATTCTGCTATCAACTTTAAATTAATTGACGGGTTAAATTTGAAGCTTTCGGGAGGCGTACAAAACAGATTATGGCGAAACACACCCACTGGCTCAGCCAATGTTGGCTTTAACCAAAGCGTGAGTTATTTGAACGAAAATATTTTGAGCTATCAAAAACAATTCAATACAAATCATTCCATTTCAACTTTGGTAGGTTTCACCTTTCAAAATAACATTGAAAATAGTCTTTCATCAGGTGCTGCAGGGTTTCCATCTGACGCTCTTTCATTTTATAATTTGCAGTCAGGAACTGTGCCTGGTGTTCCAAGTACTAGCTACCAAGACTGGACAATTCTTTCCTATTTGGGGCGAATTAATTACACATTTAAAGATAAAATTTTGGTAACCCTGAGTGCTAGAAGTGACGGTTCATCCCGTTTTGGAAAGGACAATAAATGGGGTTATTTTCCTTCTGGTGCCATAGCTTATAGGCTAAACGAAGAAGCTTTCCTCAAAAATTCTAAGACCATTTCTGATTTAAAAGTTAGAGCTAGTTGGGGTTCAACAGGTAGCACTGCGGTATCACCTTATCAAACTTTAAATTTACTAAGTTCACAACAGGTGATATTTAACGATGCCATATTTGTAGGATTTACCCCTACTGTGCGTTTTCCCAATCCAAACCTAAAGTGGGAAACTACCACTCAGACAAATTTTGGTTTAGATGTTGGATTTCTCAACCAAAAAATCACGGCTACATTAGATTTTTATAACAAAGAAACTACAGATTTGCTGGCCTCAGTGTTATTGCCTACCACCACGGGTTATACAAGCTCCATTAAAAATGTAGGTTCGGTGCAAAATAGAGGTATAGAGTTTGGATTAAACGCTAATGTTATTAATCTCAACAGTCTTCGTTGGGACGTTGGGTTTAATATTTCGACAAATAAAAATAAAGCTCTTAAACTGGCTGGTGGTACCGACGTTTTTGGTGCAGCTTTGGATATACCATTTAATGTTCCTGTAAACCTGATTCGTGAAGGGCAGCCAGTTGGAGTATTTTTTGCTTATCGTGAAGACGGTCTCGATGAATTTGGTCAAATAAAATACAAAGATTTAAATAACGATAAAGTAATAAATGCCAATGACCGCGAGATTATTGGAGACCCCAATCCAGACTTTATTTATGGACTAAATTCTAATTTAGGCTTTAAGGGATTCGAATTAAGTTTCTTTTTGCAAGGCGTACAGGGAAATGATATTTTCAATTTTAACAAATCTGGATTAGAAAATAGTTTCAATTTTGGTGAAAATCAAACCAAAGCTATGCTTAATCGCTGGACTACCGCTAATCCAAATCCTAATGCACCTTATCCGAAACTTAGTGTTAATACGAAGTTTAGAGAATCCGATAGATATGTCGAAGATGGTTCATTTTTAAGGCTAAAAACAGTGCAATTGACTTATAATATACCTACTAGTAAAATACCTTGGTTGCGTTCGAGCCAGTTATATGTTAGTGGTCAAAACCTATTTACTGTTACCAAATATTCGTGGTACGACCCTGAGGTTAGCACCCGTGGCAATGGATTAACGCTTGGGATTGATGCTTCAGGTTATCCTCCATCAAAATCATATACAATTGGTTTACGTTTAGGTTTTTAATTTAATCTTTTAAATGAATTCGATAATGAAAAAATATATAAAAATCCTGTCTATTGTAAGTCTTTTTGCAGTAACATCTTGTAGCGATTTACTTGTTGAAATTCCCAAAAATAGCCTTGCACAAGAAACATTTTTCAAAACTGCACAAGATGCCGAATCTTCGGTATATGGGATCTATGCGCCCATGCGTGAGGATCAGTCATATAAAGTTTGGTTTCCAGCTATGCTTACTAACCTAAACGACTATACTTTTGGAAG
>JAPLER010000190.1 GCA_026391115.1 Bacteroidota bacterium
TAACTACTTTGTACTATAGGATTGTTGGGGTTGACAATGATGGCAAGTTGTCGTATAGCGAAGTGAGGCAATTAGCAATGGGTAAGGAGCAATTAGCAATTAGTATTTTTCCTAACCCCGCAAAAGATGTGGTGAATATTAGTTGTAGAGGAATGAAACAAGTGCGAATAATAAATAGTTTAGGACAACAGATTACCACAGGCACGAACCTTAGCAATAATGGTATTATCATCAACACCAAAAACTTTAGTAAGGGCTTATATATTGTGCAAATTATTACTAAAAATAATGAAGCAAAAAATGAAAAGTTGATAGTTGAATAATACACTCAACAATTAATAAATAGACAGACTTGGATAATAGAATAGGCTTTCAAAAAGTAGGCACAAAAAAAGGTGCAGAAAAAGTAGATAATTCAAAAAACAAAAAACCACAAGTTTCGTCATTTCCCCCCTATATTGCAGCTCTTTTAGGATAAAAACCTTATTTTTTTACCAAAACTTGCCCAAAAATGGATTTAAAGCAAATACACGAGTTGATTAAAATTGTCAACAAAAGTAACATTGGAGAAATTAGTATAGAAGACAAAGATGGTAAAGTAACCATCAAGCAAAAAGAGGAACAGGTAGTAACTGTTGCTGCTGCTCCACCTCAACAAGTATATAACGTAGCCCCTCAAGCACAGGCTACACCAGTTGCAGCCCCTGCTGCACAAGCTGCTATACCAGTTGCCGCTGCTCCAGTTGCAAGCAACACCATTACTATTAAAAGCCCAATGATTGGTACTTTCTACAGAAAATCAAGCCCAGATAAACCAGCACTTGTCGAAGTAGGAACAGAAGTTGCTCCAGGTAAAGTAGTTTGTATTATTGAAGCTATGAAACTATTCAATGAAATAGAATCTGAAGTAAAAGGTAGAATAGTAAAAGTGTTAGTAGAAGATGCTAGCCCTGTAGAGTATGACCAACCTTTGTTTTTGGTAGAGCCTAATTAATGAGATAATTTGGTGATGTGATAATTTGATAATTATGAAAAAAGAGAATATTGAGAATAATCCAATACTAAAACTCTCTTTTGAGTTCTCACTATTAATTGTTGAATATTGTGAATTATTAGAGTCGAATAAAAAGTATGTAATTGCTCGACAGCTTCTAAAATCCGGAACTTCTATTGGAGCAAATGCAATGGAAGCTCAAAATTCAGAGAGTAAAGCAGATTTTATTCATAAAATGAAAATAGCTGCAAAAGAGGCTGAAGAAACACAATATTGGCTTTTGATTTGTTCCCTATCAAATAATTATCCTAACTGCGATTTTCTGCTCTCAAAATTAGAATCAGTTGGAAAAATTTTAAGCAGTATTATCTCATCATCAAAAAAAATTAATTAATCAATGTGTGTTTGCCAATATAATGGCATTATCATATTAACAAATTATCACATCATCACATTAAAAAATTATGTTTAAAAAAATATTAATCGCCAACAGAGGTGAGATTGCACTACGTGTAATAAGAACCTGTAGAGAAATGGGCATTAAAACTGTTGCAGTTTATTCTACAGCAGATAAAGATAGCCTACACGTTCGTTTTGCAGATGAAGCTGTTTGTATTGGTAAGCCAGCAAGTATGGATAGTTACCTGAATATTCCACACATTATGGCTGCTGCCGAAATTACAAATGCAGATGCTATACATCCTGGTTATGGTTTCTTAGCAGAGAATGCAAAATTCTCTCAAATATGTGCCGACCACGGCATTAAATTTATTGGCCCTACTCCTGCAATGATTAATGGAATGGGTGATAAAATTACTGCTAAAGAAACAATGATAAAGGCTGGAGTGCCTGTTGTTCCTGGTTCTGGTGGATTATTAGAAAGTGTAGATCAAGCAAAAGATTTAGCTAAAAATGTTGTTGGTTACCCAGTAATTCTTAAAGCAACTGCAGGTGGTGGTGGTAAAGGAATGCGTGTTGTTTGGGAAGAAAGTGATTAAAGCAACTGCTGGTGGTGGTGGTAAAGGAATGAGAGTAGTGTGGGAGGAAAGTGAAATTGAAAAAGCATATAATACTGCAAAAGCAGAAGCTGCAGCATCGTTTAAAAATGATGGAATTTATATGGAAAAGTTTGTCGAAGAACCTCGCCATATAGAAATACAAGTTGCAGGAGACCAATACGGTCAGATTTGTCATTTAAGCGAAAGGGATTGTAGTATTCAACGTCGTCATCAAAAATTAGTAGAGGAAAGTCCATCTCCTTTTATGACACCAGAATTGCGTAAAGCAATGGGTGATGCTGCTATTAAAGCTGCAAGTGCTATTAATTATGAAAGTGTTGGTACTATTGAGTTTCTTGTAGACAAGCATCGCAATTTTTACTTTATGGAAATGAATACTCGTATTCAAGTAGAACATTGCGTTACAGAAGAAGTAATCAACTTTGACTTAATTAAAGAACAAATCAAAATTGCTGCTGGAGAAAAAATATCTGGTGCTAATTATCAACCAAGTATGTGTGCTATTGAGTGCAGAATTAATGCAGAAGATCCATACAATGATTTTAGACCAAGCCCAGGAAAAATTACTTATTTAAATACGCCTGGTGGTCATGGTGTGAGAGTTGATAGCCACGTGTACGCAGGTTATGTTATCCCTCCATATTACGATAGTATGATAGGAAAATTAATAACTGTAGCAAGAACAAGAGACGAGTCATTAAATACAATGTATAGAGCTTTGAGTGAATATGTCATTGAAGGTATCAAAACAACCATTCCTTTTCATTTGCAATTAATGCAAAACGAAGATTTTAGAAGCGGTAATTTTACTACCAAATTCTTGGAAAGCTTTACAATGAAGTAATCGACTGTTTAAAAACAACATATCATCCCACTAAATATAATATCTTTTTAGTGGGATTTTTTTTGCTATAGTACTAACTATATTTGTTAATCAAGTACTACTTCAAAACTGTATTTAACCATCTCAGAATATAGTTTTGCAATTGTTGATGCTACAGTAGTACAAAAGTCACATCAGGGCGTTTCAGGAAAACGTGTTGTATATAGTTTTCTTGTGGCTTTTTTTGTTTTTTTTCACAAAAAAAAGAAATGAAAGATAAATTTGATAGAATAGTTATAAAATATTACCAATACAAAATGTAGTAATCAATACTACCTAAGTGATAAAAATTGTCCCCTTAAACTTTTAGACAATGACAAATATTAAAATACCACAACAATTACAAGATGGCGACCAATGCAAGGTAGTGGCAGGGTCACATAAAGGAAAACAAGGAAAGGTAACGGATATTAACCTTAGCAAAACAGGACATATAACTATTACAGTAGTACAACAAAATGGTGTGCGATTTAAAACCCTTGGTAGGAATGTTGTTGTTGATGCTCTTGATTAATTTTATATTTTTTATATGACCATTAAAGCAATATTAACAGACAAGCAACTTAAAACAAAAGCTAAAACTGAAGCAATTAGTCAACTGCTCCTTGATAACAAAATAAAGATTGAAGAAATAATAGAAGTTGCAAAAGCTAGTAAAGATGCAGATAAAGCAACTTGTATTGAAGCTATTGAATTTGCTACAAAACAGCAACCACAAATTGCATCTTTAGCTTGCTTGCAATTTGTTACAATAACGCTTACAGAAAAAGCACCAAGAGTAAAATGGGAGTCAGCAAAAGTAATTGGTAATATTGCACATCTTTATCCAACTAAATTAAACGATGCTATAAACAATTTGCTTGTTAATACTGAGTTTTCTGGCACAGTAGTAAGATGGAGTGCTGCTTTTGCTTTAGGAGAAATTATTAAACTAAAAACCAAACTAAACAAAGATTTGGTGCCTGCATTAGAAGCAATTTGTAGCAGAGAAGAGCAAAACAGTATTAAGAAAATATATATGGCAGCATTAAAAAAAGCAACTATGTAATAGTTGCTTTTTTATATTTATAAATATAATTTTAAAATAAAACTACATATTCCTTCTATACTTCCCACCCACTTCATATAAAGCATTGGTAATTTTCCCATAGTTGAAATGATTAATTTAGCCTCCAACCTCATTTACCTCAAAATCAAAATACTGTTTCGTAGCAAGGTTTATTTTAAAACGAAAGCAGCAATTGCCACCATCAGCATAAATACTTAGCTCTTTTTTCCACCTTTCTCCGCATATTATGCTATGGCAATATGTGACATTTACAAAAACAAATCTTTGCTTTTTCAAATTAGAGAATGGTATTAGTTGCTTGATATAATGCTCTTGATAAAATAATGATTTCGATAAAGAGTCAGTTCGTTTATAAATAATGTCTTCTTTGTTTTTAAATAACTTCATTGCTTTCCAAAGGCTGTCTAATATTATTAGGTCAACTTTCCTATCCAATAAACTTATATCACCTAATTTTTTTTCAATCATCACAATCCTTAAAACACTATCAATAGTTTTTAAATCCTTTTGACTAAGAATTGTACTAAAATTATTCGAGTCAATGTAAATACTTTGATGATTGTCTTTCTTGTTAAATTCAATAATAGAAGTAGTTGCAGTATCAAACTCCAACTTGTTTTTTGTTTGAGAAAACAAGTTGACTGATACAACAAGTAATAAACCAATTAGAAACATTTTACATCTTACATTCAACATCTTGAAAGATTTACATATTCCTTCTATACTGCCCACCAACTTCATATAAAGCATTTGTAATTTGCCCAAGGCTGCAATACTTAACAGTTTCCATTAATTCGGCAAATAAATTACCATTGTTGATTGCTACTTTTTGTAGTTGTTTTAACTTGGCTTGTGCAATATTTTCATTACGTTTTTTAAAGGCTTCAACCGTGTTAATTTGTTGTTCTTTTTCTTCGGTTGTACTTCTAATTACTTCACTTGGAATAATGGTTGGTGAACCTTTACTATTTAAAAAAGTATTCACGCCAATCAATGGTAATTCGCCAGTATGTTTTTGATGCTCGTAGAATAAACTCTCTTCCTGTATTTTATTTCTTTGATACATTCTTTCCATAGAACCCAACACACCACCACGCTCATTAATTCTGTCAAACTCAACAAGCACAGCTTCTTCAACAAGGTCAGTCATTTCTTCTAAGGCAAAACTACCTTGTGTGAAATTCTCTGTTAATGATTAATTGAATAGCCATTGCTCTACGAACACTTTCTTCTGTTGGTGTTGTAATGGCTTCATCATAAGCATTTGTATGAAGCGAATTACAGTTGTCATAAATTGCATATAAAGCTTGCAGTGTTGTACGTATATCGTTGAAGTCAATCTCTTGTGCGTGTAAGCTTCTACCACTTGTTTGAATATGGTATTTCAACATTTGGCTACGC
>JAPLER010000099.1 GCA_026391115.1 Bacteroidota bacterium
TGATAAGCATTGTTATTATTTGTGCTGTGGTAATGTTTTTACCATGGACACAAAATATTAAAACAAGTGGCACCATTACTACTTTAAAGCAAGAAGACAGACCACAAGAAGTAAACACTATCTTAAGTGGGAGTATTGTAAAATGGTATGTTAAAGAAGGCGACTTTGTAAAAAAAGGAGATACAGTTTTACAATTGGGCGAGGTAAAAGTTGATTACTTCGATCCTAATCTTTTAGAAAGAACCAAGCAACAACTTGAATCTAAACAACAAAGTGCCGAAGGTTATGAAGGCAAAGCTAAAACAGCTGTTACTCAAATACAAGCCCAGCAAGAAGCACAAGTTTTAAAGCTTGCAATGCTTGATAATAAAATTAAACAACAACAATTAAAAATACTCAGTGATAGTAATGATGTTATAGCTATTGCAAATGAATTAAGTATTTACAAGCGTCAATTAGATGCAGGAAAAATAATGCTAGACAGTGGTGCTATTTCTTTAGTAGAGTTTGAAAAAAGAAGAGCTAATTATCAAAATGGTTTTGCAAAAAAAATTAGTACCGAAAATAAATTAGGGCAAAGCCGTCAGGAATTAACCAACTATAGAATTGAGAAAAATAGTGTGGTACAAGAATATATTGATAAAGTGTCTAAAACCGAAGGAGATAGATTTGGTTCTTTATCTAGCCTTGCAACAACACAGGCTGACATTGCCAAGTTGCAAAATATTTATGCCAACTATGATATCAGAAATAAACTTTATTACATTATTGCACCACAAGATGGGCAGATAATTAAAGCCAAAAAAGCAGGTATTGGAGAGTTTATTAAAGAAGGAGAAATGATGGTGCAAATTGTACCCATCAATACCAACTATGCCGTTGAAATGTATGTTGAGCCAATGGATTTACCATTAATTCATCTTGGCGAAAAAGTAAGATTTGTTTTTGATGGTTTTCCTGCAATTGTTTTTAGTGGATGGCCAAATAATAGTTATGGAACTTTTGGAGGAAGAATAACTGCAATAGAAACCAATATTAGCAGCAATGGCAAGTTCAGGGTATTGGTTGCCGAAGACACCACAAAAAATAAATCTTGGCCACCAAATTTAAAAATAGGTGGCGGTGCCAAAGGTATTGCTTTATTAAAAGATGTTAAAGTGGGTTATGAGTTGTGGCGAAATATCAATGGTTTTCCACCAGAGTATTACAAACCAAAAGCAAAAGAAGAAGGTAAAAATAAAGACGATAAAAAGTAAATGAAATTTCTAAGCACTATCATATTTTTTCTGGTATTATCCACTGTTACAGCACAGCAAAAAGTGCTTACAGTAGATGAATTTATACAACAGGTAAAGCAATATCATCCTATCGCCAAACAAGCTAATTTGTTGGTAGAAAAAGCAAAAGCAGAATTGCTTATTGCTAAAGGAGAATTTGACCCAACTATTTATTTTGATGCCAGTAGAAAAACTCTGGATGAAAAAAACTATTACTACTATACCAATCCTGAGCTAAAAATTCCAATGCCTATTGGTAATATTAAAACAGGTATTGAGGATAATGGTGGTGATAGAATGAGTAGTGAATTAACGCCAGGCAAAAGCAGCTATTTTGGATTTGAAATACCATTGGCAAAAGGATTATTGATTGATAAAAGAAGGGCTGCTTTACAACAAGCAAAAATTTTTAGAAATCAATCAGACCAGGAAAGATTAATTGTATTAAATAATTTGTTATTTGATGCTTATTCAACATATATACAATGGTTGGGTACTTATCAATTGGTAAATATTTATAATAATTATATTACTGTAAGTAAAGACAGGTTAAGACTCATAAGAATTGCAGCACAAAATGGCGACAGAAGTCCAATGGATACACTAGAAGCATTTACCCAGTTGCAAAACATAGAAATGCAACAAGCTGATGCTAACCTTAAGTTGATGAATGCTGTTTTAGAAGTATCTAATTTTTTATGGAACGAAAAAGATAGTGCAATTGTATTAACAGCTAACTACATACCACAAGATAATGCAGCAAAGTTTATTAAAGATGATGTACTTGCTGAAACTATTGTAAACACAGCTTTACAGCAAAATCCTACACTTAAATATTATAACTTTAAAATAGATGCTTTACAAGTTGAGCAACGTTTAAAAAAGCAAAACTTATTACCAACCATTAATGCCAAAGCAAATATTTTAAATAAAGATTATGCTGTGTTTAATGGCTTTAATAGTGCTTTTATACAAAACAATTATAAGTGGGGTATAGACTTTAAGTTTCCTATTTTTTTGCGAGAAGGAAGGGGAGAAACTAGAAAAGCAGCGATAAAAATTAAAGACGCTAATTACGAATTGAATTATAAAAGGCAGCAAACTCAAACCAAAATATTTGCCTATTTTAACGAGTATCTGCAACTACAAAAACAAGTTAATCTTGCACAAGCATCTTTAAACAACTTCAATAGTTTATATAAAAACGAATTGCTAAAATTTAGCAATGGCGAAAGCAGTTTGTTTATTGTAAATAGCAGGGAAAATAAAGTGCTTGAAATGCAGCAAAAACTTACAGAGCTAAAAGCAAAACTCTACAAATCTAAATGTGCTATAGATTGGGCTAGCGGTGCGTTAAATTAAATTTTCCTCCAAAGCAACCTTTTCTTATTAAAAAGCATTTAGTACATTAGCAAACCGGCTAAATGCAAATACAACATCTAATACAACAATGTAAACAACAAAATATCACAGCACAAAAATGTCTGTATGATATGCTTTGCAATCAAATGTTTTTGCTTTGCCGCAGGTATGTTAAAAACGATGAAATAGCCGAAGAACTAATGATGAATGGGTTTTTACAAACCTTTAAATCCTTACATAATTTTACTTACAGAGATGATAACAGCACGATTGCTTTTATAAAAAAAATTATGGTTAACGAGTGTTTACAACTACTGCGAAAGAACCAAAATTTTTTAATGATTGCTTTAGATGATGCTGATAATATTAGTATTAACGATACTGTATTTGAGAAAATTAGTGTCGAGGAAATTTATTATTTTATAACACAATTACCATCGGGTTATAAAACCATTTTTAACTTATATGCTATTGAAGGTTACACCCACAAAGAAATAGCATTGATGCTGCAAATAACAGAAGGCACTAGCAAAAGCCAGTTACATAAAGCCAAATTGATGTTGCAGGAATTAATCATTAAAAACAATAATTTATATGAGGACAGAAAATCAAAATAAATTATTGGTTCAATTGTCTGCTTTGAATGAACTACCCAAAAATATTCATTTTAATGCTAATAAAACCTGGGCTAAGTTGGAGCAACAGCTAGAACCTAAAAGGAAAAAGAAATATTATTGGCTGTGGATGGCAGCATCTGCAATAATTGTTATAGCTATGATTGGGTTGAATATCAATACTACTAAAGAAACTAAAAATGCAGTAGTAAAAACTGATAACAAAAAAGTACAACAAACAAGAGATATTAAAAAACCACTGACAGCTTTTATCAATAATGACCTTATTAAAAAATCAAATAAAAAGCAAAACCCTACTTCAGTTATTATAAAGCCTATCGAAGAGGCTATACCAAAAACTAATATAGATACAACACAACCAATCATTGTAGAGAAAAAAATCACTACAACACCACCAACAATTGTTATTGCAAAGCCTGTCCATATAAAAAAGAAACTAAAAGTTGTTTATGCTAGCGATTTATATGAAGAAAATAATCAGCAAGTTCCACAACAAGAACTAGCAAAAGAGCAACCCAAAAAATCGTTCTTTAAATTATTTGAAAACCAAAATAAAGAACCAGAAGAATCCACAACCACAGAAAACCAACAACAACCTAATAAAACATTTTTAGGTTTTAAATCAAAACCTACAGCTACCATTTCTATCAACGAAAATCAATAAAACAATGAAAAAATTAATTTTAATGGCGTTGCTTATAATAGCAACCAGAGAAAGTATTGGGCAAACAAATGGCGAATGGAATTATTGGAGTACAAATTACAACAAGCCTACAGTTAAACTAAAATATTATAAAATTCAAAACAAAATCACGGTCGGTTTTGAATTTTTTAATCTTAAGCAACTAAAATACTTACCCAATATTGATTCTATTATTGATATTGTAAAAAATGATTTGCAGTATTTATCAGACTCTTTGAAAGAAGATGCAATAACAAGAAAATTAGAATATGCTGTATTTGGAGAACAAAATAGAATGAGAATAATAGATTATGCCTATAGACCAAATTCTTATATTGTTCATAATAAAGAATTAAAACAATTAAAAACCAATCGAGATACAATTACAATAAAATTATCTGTGTTTGATGATGACCCTTTAAAAACTATTGATTATAAAGATTATGGTATTAAAATGCGTAATGCTATTCCAAAGCCTGTTTACATAAAATTTTTCTTAAATAATTTAAAAGATATATTAGATTTAAATACTAAGTTGGTTGGTATATGTGTAAATGATATTAAAGAAAAAAATAAAGCAAATATTTTCACAAAAGAATTCCCATATTTAAAAAAGGAATGGAAAAGTTTTGGATTAAAAAATTATGGGTTTAGTATATTAAAGGACAGCTCTTTTAAAGAAGAAGTACAAGTAGATTGGAATATTACTAGAAGAAATCAGAAAAACTACGATGCTGCTTTTTCTTTTGGTTTTCAAAATGCAAAAGGTGCCTGGCTTTCATCTTTTAATTTGGGAGCAAGACTAATTTCAACATCTCTAGATAAAACAGAAACACATTGGAGTTTGGGCTTAGATAACTATTTTCATTTTTATAACGACGCTAACAATCATTTTAATAGAGATACCTATAGTTTTTTAACACTTAGAATGTTTCAAAAAGAAGAAGAACAACAAAAGAAAAAGGGGTTTCAATTCACTCCTGGATATTCCTTTGGGTATCTACTAAACAGAGGAGGTAATTTGTTTGAAAAGAACACTATGAAAATGTCATTTCCATTTGTGTCAAGTGGTTTATTACATATAGAACCAGAAATATTCTTCAACGATTTTTTCAAGAACACCAACCTAAGTCTAAAACTATCAATTAACTACGAATAAATCTTTTTTCTTTTAAGTTTGCCAAAGCAAAACATTAAAATGGCAAATACAGAACAATTTCTTTCTACAGTAAATATAGGCTACACTTTTAAAGGCGATAAAGTAAAAATAGGAGTAGGTATGCTCGATGGTCAGGTTGTGCCTAATGCAGATGTTTACTTACCATTAAAAACAATGAATCGTCATGGTTTAATTGCTGGTGCCACAGGTACTGGTAAAACCAAGACCTTGCAAATGATTAGTGAGGCATTAAGTGATAATAGTGTGCCTGTTGTGTTGATGGATATTAAAGGAGACCTTAGTGGCATTGCAGCCTCGGGTATTTTGAATGATAAAATTACAGACCGTTGTAATCATTTAAACATTACATATACACCATCATCTTTTCCAACTGAATTACTAAGTTTAAGTGATCAAAAAGGTGTACGCTTAAGAGCTACTGTTACAGAGTTTGGTCCTATTTTATTAAGCAAAATTTTAAATCTTAACGATACACAAGAAGGCTTGGTGGCAATGATTTTTAAATATTGCGATGATAATAAAATGCCTTTGGTTGACTTGAAAGATTTTATTAAAGTGTTACAATATATTGCCAATGAAGGTAAAGATGAATTGCAAAAAGAGTATGGCAATATTTCTTCTAGCTCAACTGGCACAATACTTAGAAAAATTATTGAATTACAACAACAAGGTGCAGATATTTTTTTTGGAGAAAGAAGTTTTGAAGTAGATGATTTAATGAGAATAAGTGATGATGGACGTGGAATGATTAATATTTTAAGGGTGATGGATATGCAAAATCGTCCAAAATTATTTAGCACATTTATGTTGCAATTATTGGCAGAATTATATGCCATTTGCCCAGAGGAAGGTGACCTTGATAAACCTAAATTGGTATTGATAATAGATGAGGCACATTTGGTATTTCAAGAAGCCACAACAGCTTTGCTGCAACAAATAGAAACTGTTATTAAATTGATACGCAGTAAGGGTATTGGTATTTTTTTTTGTACCCAAAATCCACAAGATATTCCTGCTTCAATACTTGCACAGCTGGGTTTAAAAGTGCAACACGCTTTACGTGCATTTACTGCTGCTGATAGAAAAACAATTAAAACAGCATCAGAAAATTTTCCTACTAGTGAGTTTTATGTTGTAGATGAATTACTTACGCAAATGGGTATTGGAGAAGGGTTTGTTACTTTATTAAATGAAAAAGGAATTCCTACACCATTGGTGCATACAATGCTTTGTCCACCACGTAGTAGAATGGATGTATTGACAGATACAGAAATTGATAGTTTGGTAAATAATAGTAAGCTAGTAAAGAAATATAGCGAAGTTGTTGATAGCGAAAGTGCTTATGAAATTTTAACAAAAAAATTAGAAGAACACGTAAAAGCTAAAGAAGAAGAGCAACAACAAAAAGAAGAAGAAAAAGAGGATAAAAAAGGAGGTGGATTTTTTGATAACCCAATTGTAAAACAAGTAGGCAGAACCGCTGCAAGTGTTATTACACGTGGGTTGTTGGGTGCATTGGGTTTAACAGGGCGAAGAAAGAAAAGTTTGTTTTAGGCATATTGTGAATCTACAAATTACTTATTTTAGCCACACAAAAACGTAAAAATGGAAACAACAGAACAAGAAAATTTATTGTCTGACTTAGAAAGTAGCTTAGTTAGGGCTACGGCTGGCAAAAGACTAGCTAATTTTATAATTGATAGAATTTTATATCTTCCTTTCTCTTATGCTTGTGGTCTTTTAATTGGAACTTTAAGTATGGATTTTGCATATTTACTTAACTCAAATAAGTTTGTAGAAATATTGACGGAGTTTTTACTTTTTGCTATTTTTATGGGGCTTCAAGAGGCACTTTTTAAAGGTAGAAGTATTGGAAAATTTATAACACAAACTAAAGCAGTAAATATTGATGGCTCAACCATATCAGCTCAAACTGCCTTTGCAAGAGGGTTTTCTAGAATTGTTCCTTTTGAACCATTTAGTGCTTTAGGCGATGGCTGCAATCCATGGCACGATAGATGGAATAATACAATGGTTATTGATATTAAAGAATCTACTATTATTGAACAATACTAATAGTTTATTATAATAAACTAAAAAGAGTATTTTAAAATACTCTTTTTAGTTTTAATTGTTGCACAGGTGCTACAATTAATGGAAATTTTTCTACAGTTACATTGCTTGCATCAAGTCCAAAGCCACGCTCTTCGCTAAGGCTAATTTCTTTTAACCAGAAATATAATTTCATTATCACTCTTTCAAAGAAAGGCAGTTCGTTATCCTGACTTAAAAATTTCTCTAATACCACAAATTGAAAATCTCCGGTCAATGTGTTTTTCTCAGCAGTTTCATACTTGCTGGTAAAATCAACTTCTTTATTTGCCATTAAATCTTGTACCACCTTTTTAAACATTAAGTTTATTTTTTGCTCAACTCTAAATCCTAGTCTAAATTCAACTCTTATTATATCATTGGCAACAATATGGTCAACAGTGTACTCACAAGTGTTTGGTTCATCAAGTACATCAACATGTACAAACCAATAAATATCGGCACGTTTTGGTTTTTTGTTTAATATGGAATAGATAATTTTGTGTTCAATTTCCTTACTATGATTGGCACTTGTCATATACACCAAGTGTGTAGCATATTTAGGTATAGTAGTATCTTCACTTAATTGTTTTATTTGTGTAACATATTGTTGTAGTCTTACAAACTCAACATATCTGTTTTTAATTTTTCTACTTCTATACCATACATACATAACAGCAAATAAGCCACCACCAACGATTACAGCAATAAAGCCACCATGTGGAAACTTATCTAAATTGGCAATTAAAAAACAAATTTCAATAGATAAATAAATAATTAAATAAACATAAATTAAAAACTTTGATGCCCGATGACTGACCAAAAAATTAGCAAACAAAATAGAAGTACTAATCATACACAACGTAATAGCTAAGCCATACGCAGCCTCCATTGCGGTTGAACTTTTAAAATATAAAACAATGGCAACACAACCAGCAAATAGCATCCAGTTAATGCCACGTATGTAGGTTTGTCCTTTTTCATCTGTTGGAAAACTTACTTTTAATTTAGGCCAAAGATTTAATCGCATTGCTTCTGCAATTAAAGTAAACGAACCAGTAATTAAAGCTTGAGATGCAATAACAGCAGCAGTTGTAGCTACAACGATTCCTATTAATTTAAACTCTTGGGGCATTATTCCATAAAATGGATTAAAGCCCTTACTAATCATAGCATCAGAAACAATAGAATTGCCATGAGTGGAAAGTAACCAAGCACCTTGACCTAAGTAATTTATTATCAAACAAGATTTTACTAAAATCCAGCTGTAACGAATATTGTTTTTGCCACAATGTCCCAAATCGCTATACAGTGCTTCGGCACCAGTAGTACATAAAAATACAGCACCCATTATCCAAAATCCTTGAGGATAATGAACTAATAAATCATAAGCGTAATATGGGTTAAATGCTTTTAAAATTGATAAATCGATGTGCATAAAACCTAGCCCAGCTAGCATAAAAAACCAAATAGCCATTAATGGACCAAATAATTTACCAATAGATGTTGTTCCAAATTGTTGTAATAAAAATAGCACAGTAAGAATACCAATAACAATATAAATAATAGTTGGGCTACCTTCTTGTATGCCTAGTTTTGGTATTTGTTTTAAACCTTCAACAGCTGATGTTACAGAGATTGGGGGAGTAATCATTCCATCTGCTAAAAGTGCTGCACCACCAAGCATTGCTGGTATTACAAGCCACTTGCGTCTTCGTCTTACCAATGCATATAAACTAAAAATACCACCCTCGCCTTTGTTATCTGCTTGAAGCGTAAGTATTACATACTTTATTGTTGTTTGTAAAGTAAGTGTCCAGATAATACACGACAAACCACCCAAAATGAGTTGCTCATTAATTGTTTTATCTTTAATAATTGCGTTTAAAACGTATAGAGGAGAAGTTCCTATGTCACCGTAAATAATTCCTAAAGCAATAAGTAATCCTGCTGCGGTAACCTTGTTAATATGCTTGGCCACAAAAAGTGATAGTTGGTTTGAAATACAAATGTATAATCAAATTCAGATGCAATAGACAAATATTTATTTAAACTTAGTCCTGCAGAGGTTTGCAAATGATTTAAGAGATAATTTTTGTGGTATAAATTAAAAAGAGCTGCAATACAGCAACTCTTTTTATAATAAAATTGTTTACTTTTTTATTTTCTAAAACCCTTCATTCCAGGAAAACCACCCATAGGCATATTATTCATCATTTTCATCATTTGTTTCATTTGCTCAAATTGTTTCATAAATGCATTTACTTCTTCTAGTTTTTTGCCACTACCTTTTGCAATACGAGTTTTACGAGATGGATTCAATAAATCAGGGTTATTGCGTTCGGCTGGTGTCATACTTTGTATCATTGCTTCAATGCCTTTAAAGCTATCATTATCTACATCTACATCTTTAATGGCTTTACCAACGCCTGGTATCATTCCCATCAAATCTTTTATGTTACCCATTTTTTTAATTTGTTGCAACTGATCTAAAAAATCTTGAAAGTCAAATTTATTTTGTCGGATTTTCTTTTCTAATTTTTTTGCCTCAACTTCATCATATTGGAGTTGTGCTTTTTCAACTAAAGATGTAATATCACCCATTCCCAAAATACGTTGAGCCATCCTGTCTGGATAAAACACATCCAGCGTATCCATCTTTTCGCCACTGCTCATAAACTTGATAGGTTTATTTACAGTATATTGAATAGAAAGGGCAGCACCACCTCTTGTATCACCATCAAGTTTTGTTAACACCACACCACTAAAATCAAGTCTGTCGTTAAATGTTTTGGCAGTATTTACAGCATCTTGTCCTGTCATACTATCAACAACAAATAAAATTTCTGTAGGTTTTGCAGCAGCCTTAATATCTGCAACTTCCTGCATCATCACTTCATCAACAGCCAAGCGACCAGCAGTATCTATAATAACAACATTCTTATTTTTTGCTTTAGCTTCTTTAATAGCGTTTAATGCAATAGCAACAGCATCTTTACTTTCTGGTTCTTTATAAATATCAACACCAATTTGTTCTGCAAGTACAGTTAATTGGTCAATAGCTGCAGGACGATAAATATCGCAGGCAACCATTAATACATTTTTCTTTTTTTGAGAAGTAAGATAAGTTGCCAGTTTACCAGTAAAAGTGGTTTTACCACTACCTTGTAAACCAGCAATTAAAATAACAGCAGGATGGCCAGTAACATTGAATTCTGATGGCTCGCTGCCCATTAATTCTGTCAACTCGTCCTGCACAATTTTAACCATTAACTGACTTGGATTAATGGAATTTAAAACCTTTGAACCAACAGCTTTTTCTTTAACTTTATCGGTAAATTCTTTTGCAATTTTAAAATTAACATCAGCATCAATTAAAGCCCTGCGAATGTCTTTAATAGTGTTGGCTACATTTAGATCTGTAATTCGTGCCTGACCTTTAATATTTTTAAATGCGGTTTCTAAGCGTTCTTGTAAATTTTGAAACATACTATTCGTTTATTATTTTCTTTTTATGAAAGTGTGCAAATATAAAAGAGTTGAGGTGTGGTCTTCTATAATACAAAGTCAAAAATTATTGTTAGCAAATAATATCTTTGAAACCAACATAAAAACTAATATGAAAAAAATTAGCATTGTTTGTATAGTAATTGTTTTGATAATAACATCTTGCTCATCGGCAAAACTTAACTTTAGAGCCTATCCAACTTTAAAAGATGAAATAAATGAATATAACTTAACTGGTGTTGATACACTTGTGGATATTGGTTGCAATTGGGGTTTTATGACGGAATTTATTGAATATAAATATCCTTCGATGTACTTTATTGTTGAGGACTTACCTGAATTTACGAACTATGTGAAAAACAAACAAATGGTTACTCAATCATGTGTATCAAAAACATTGAGATTTATGAAAAAGAAATATGAATTTGTAGCTGGTTTTGTAGATAGTATTCCATTACCAAGCAATTTTTACAAAAGAGTATTGTGTCGTAAGACAGTTCACGAATTTACCAACGTAGAAAAAATGGTTTCAGAATTAACAAGAATTCTTAAAAGCGACGGAGAATTGATTATTGCAGAACCAGAACCTCTTCCTGGTTATGAATACGATAAATATTGTAAAAGAAAACACTTAACAGCCGAAGAAATTATTAAAATATTTAGCCACCTAAGGTTGATTAAAAGTTCTAAAATACCTTATAAAGAAGGTAATATAACTTGGCAAATGGCTGTATTACGATTTACAAAAAATTGATTTTTTTTGTTTAATATCTAATTTGTAAGCTAAATAATGTAATTACCGAGTACAAACAAATCAAGATAATAATTCTAAAACTCTTAGAAAGTTTTTGTTCATTAAACAAAAGAAATAAAAAATAGATTTTATTATGAATGTATTAGTGCATTCGTAGCAATCAACCTTAACACTTACTTTTACAATCAATTTATTTTATGAAGTTGAATAGAATTTTTTTTTGTGCTGCGTTGTTTTTTGTATCGAACTCTTTTGGTCAGTTTAGAAAATACAGCAACGAGTTTTTGAATATTGGTGCAGGTGCAAGAGGCTTGGCAATGGGCGGTGCACAGGTTGCAAGTGTTAATGATGCTTATGCTGGTTATTGGAATCCTGCTGCACTAACATTTGTAAAAAAGAATCCCAACTTGGCTTATATGCACGCCAATTATTTCGCAGGTATTGGTAAATACGATTTTATTAGTTTGGCTTTGCCTACAAAAAATGAGAGTAAAAGTCTAGCATTAACTTATTTGCGTTTTGCTGTAGATGATATTCCCAACACATTGTATCTGGTAAATCCTGATGGTAGTTTAGACTATAATAATATCTCATCTTTTAGTAGTGCAGATGCTGCTGTGTTGCTGTCTTATTCTCAAATAATAAAACAAACAAAAAACAGTTATTTTAGTTTAGGTGGTAACATTAAAATTGTACATCGCAAAGTGGGAAGTTTTGCTACAGCCTGGGGCTTTGGTTTAGACTTTGGTGCTATCTATCATAAGGACAAATGGAAGTTTGCAGCAGTACTACGTGACGCTACAACAACTTTTAATGCATGGAGTTTTACTTTTACAGATAGAGAAAAAGAAGTGTTGTATGCAACAAAAAATGATATTCCTACAAAAAGTACAGAACTTACAGCACCTCGTTTAATATTGGGTGCAGGCAAAGAGTTTACCATCAATGATAAAATAAATTTATATGCAGAAGCTAATTTAAACTTGACTTTTGATGGACAACGAAATGCTTTAGTTAGTTCTAACATTGTAAATATTGATCCTAATATTGGTATAGAAGCAAGTTACGATAAAACAGTTTTCTTGCGTGCAGGTGTTTCTAATTTTCAACGTGGTTTAAGCGATGGAGATACAACCAATCAAAAACGTGTTTGGATATTTCAACCAAGTTTAGGAGCTGGTTTTAAACTAGAGAAATTTTTAATGTTTGAAAATGCACATTTTGATTATGCTTTTACAAATCTAGCTAATCAATCAAATCCCTTATACACACATGTTTTTTCCATAAAATTAGATTTGGTAAAGTATAAATAATATTCGTTCCAAAAAATAAATTTTGCTCAAATACCAAAGTTCATAACTTTATGCCACCTAACAACATCAACTTATGAGAGGCGTAAACAAAGTAATGCTTATTGGCAATTTGGGCAAAGACCCAGAGTTTCAAATGCTTGAAGGAAATATTCCTGTAGCAAAATTCCCTTTGGCTACCACCGAAACGTATAAAGACAAAACAGGTAAATTACAATCTCAAACAGAATGGCACACAGTTGTTTATTGGCGTGGTTTGGCAGAATTGGCTCAAAAATATTTACACAAAGGCAGTTTAATTTATGTTGAAGGAAGATTAAGGACACGCAGTTGGGAAGATAAAGAAGGTAATAAAAAATTTGCTACTGAAATAGTTGGAGAAAATCTAATTATGTTAGAGAAGAAAGCGAATGGCTCTGGCAATGGTGATGATGCAGATATTTTGGGAGCAGATATTGAAGGTAGTTTACCATACTAAAAAAGCAATACATTTGCTTATCTTTTTATAAGATATATTGTTCACTAAACCTCCAGCTTTGGACTATCATTCGACATTATTTACTCTCTTATCAATTAATACACAGGCTACACCTATACTCATTTTAGCACTATTGGTTTTATTGGCTTTTTCATTTATGATTAGTGGCTCGGAAGTAGCTTTTTTCTCATTAAACTATAAAGACATTAGTTTATTAAAAACCAAGCAGGATATAGGCTACAAAAGAATTGTTACCTTGCTTGAAGAGCCTAAAACCTTATTGGCATCTATGCTTATTGCCAATAGTTTTATCAACATTGCTATCATTGTTATTTCGAATCTTTTACTAGACAATTATATACATATTAAGCCACAATTTTTTTGGGTTGAATTCCTTATTAAAGTAGTAGTTGTAACATCTATTTTATTACTTTTTTGTGAAGTAATGCCCAAGGTAATGGCTACACAAAACAATGTTCGTTTTGCCAATCAAGTAAGTGGGGTGGTAGATGGAATGAACTATTTATGTAAACCGTTTAGCAGAGTATTGGTTGGCTACAGCGATATCATTGAAAAAAAGTTGAGCAGCAAAAGCAACAATGCTGTTACCAATGAAGAGATGAGCCACGCCATCGATATTACTTATCCTGAAGAAAATGAAAAGAATATTTTAAAAGGAATACTTGAATTTGGTAGTATTACTGTAAAGCAAATAATGAAAGGACGATTAGATGTAAGTGGCGTTGATTTTGACACAACCTTTAATGAACTTACACATCGTATTGAAGAATTACATTATAGTAGATTACCTGTTTTTAAGGAAGATTTGGATGAAGTTGTGGGTATGATTCACACAAAAGATTTGATACCTTATTTGCACGAAAGCGAAAATTTTGATTGGCATAAATTAATGCGTCAACCTTTTTTTGTACACGAACAAAAGTTGATTGAAGATTTGCTACAAGAGTTTCAAGCAAAAAGAATACACTTTGCAATTGTTGTAGATGAATTTGGTGGAACTAGCGGTATTGTTACACTTGAAGATATTTTGGAAGAGGTAATTGGCGAAATAAAAGATGAGTTTGACGAAGAAGAAGCAACCTTTAAAAAGTTGGATGATAACAATTATATTTTTGAAGGCAAAACAATGATAAACGATGTTTGCAAAGCAATGGAGTTGCCCGTTGATACTTTTGATGTTGTAAAAGGCGAGGCTGATTCTTTGGCTGGATTGGTTTTAGAAATTGCAGGAGAAATACCAAAGCCACAACAAATAGTTGAATGTGGCGACTTTGAGTTTACTGTTTTAACATTGATAAAATATAGAATAGAAAAAGTAAAAGTTACTATTAAACCAATGCCATTAGATTAAATTGTGAATTATGAATTATGAATTTAAAATTGGTTTTTCATTCCGTTATTTTTCTATTTTATTTTTCTTAATAATTGTTTTGGCCTCCTGTAAAAACAAAGCTGTTAATAAACCCAAAGGTTACTACAAAATAAATTTCCCCCAGCATCAATATCAAGTATTTAATAAAGAGGGTTATCCTTACACATTTGAATTCCCTGTGTATGCCAATGTAGTAAAGGATTCTAGCTTTTTTGGTGAAGCTACAGAAAATCCTTGGTGGATTAATATTGAGTTTCCAACTTTCAATGGAAAAGTTTATGTAAGCTATAAAGAAATTGGAAAGAATAATTTGGACACATTACTAAAACATAGTTTTAGATTAAGTGATGCTCATAGTAGTAAAGCAAGTTTTAAAGAAGATAGTTTAATTGCTACACCTAATAAAGCTTATGGTTTATTTTTTCAATTGGGAGGTAATGTTGCTACAAGCAATCAATTTTTTATAACAGATAGTACAAAACATTTTTTACGTGGTGCTTTATATTTTGATGCAACACCTAATGAAGACTCTCTTAAAATTGTAAATGATTTTATTCTAGAAGATATGAAACATTTGATCAATACTATAAAGTGGAAATAATTAACTAATAACGATAACTCTGATTTGGGCATCTATAAGCTTCAAAGTTAAATGACAAGCCTAAATGAAAAGTTGCAAAACCATCATTGGCTAAAGTATTACCTCTTTGCCTGCCTTCTTTGCCAATTGCTAAACCAAGTTCACCACTTCTATCACTTAAAGCAGCACCAATGCTATTTGTAGAAAAAGCTTTAGGGGCATAAGTTGTACTCACATCGTCTAAATAATCTGTATTAGTAAATCTATATCTAAACTCTGCAAATACATTCATACTTCTATTAAAGGCATATTTAAAACCCAGTGTTAAAGGAATACATGTAGCTGTGTTTTTATATTCTGTTTTAGTTGGGTAAAATTCACTGCCTTGACCCTCTGTGCCTAAGCTTCTCAAATAATATTTTTCATCTTTGTAAAAAGTATATGGGTCGAAGCTAAAAATGCCCAATCCAATACCCACATAAGGTGTATAGTTATATCCTTCAAAGCCTGGGTTGAATTGAAAAAAGTTAAACGTACCGTTTACACTAAACTCATACACATCTGTATTAAAGCTTAAGTTACGTGTTTGTTGTATTACATTTTTGCTATACTTATCGGCATAAGCTAAAAATGCATAAGTAGCAGACACCTTTAAGCCCACATAATTATTAAACTGTTTAGTATAATGTAGAGCACCCGAAATTTTTGGTTTACTAAAATTAATTTCGGGGTTTAAGTCGCCAAAATAATGTGCAACACCAGCAGATATACCAAACTCGCCAGTATGCTCAAAGCTCTCTAAATATTGAGCTTGAGTGAATTTTGTAGTTACAAAAAATATTATTAATAAAACAAATCTTCTAATCACTAATGAAACTTAATTTGATAATTGATTAAGGGACAATTATGCTTCAATTAAAACCTTACTGTCCTTGTGCCTTAGTGGCAAATAATAAAACGTAGAATTTTGTCAAATAATATTTTTATAAAGATGAGAAAAAAAATCTAACAAAATGTTAATTTCTTTTATCCATTCCCCAAGTCAATTTATTTCTTAGGGTTGATAGAAAACTATTTTCATTTAATCGTATCAAACTCACAGTAAAGTTCTCTTTTTTTACAGCAATACTCACATCCAAATTTACCATTTCTCTCCTTGCATCCATCACACATATAAATTGATCTGTTCTTCCTTCTACCTTAAATGAAATAATATTGGTATCAGAAATAACAATTGAACGTACATTCAAATTATGTGGAGCAACAGGTGTTATTACAAAACTACTACTTTCTGGAAAAAGTATAGGACCATTGCAACTTAAATTATAACCTGTGCTACCTGTAGGTGTACTTACAATCAATCCATCTGCCCAGTATGTATTTAAAAACTCACCATTAATATATGTATGAATCTTAATCATTGGGCTAATGTCTCTTTTATGAATAGCAAATTCATTTAATGCAAACGGGGTTTCGCCAAATAATTTTAAATTACTATCACAGTGTATTAAACTTCTTTTGTCAATAATAAAACTATGATTCACTAAACTTTCAACAGCACTTTGAATTTCGTTTTTACTAAGACTTGCCAAAAACCCCAATCGCCCAAAGTTGATTCCCAAAATTGGTATATTACTATTACGTACTAGTGTTACAGCATCAAGTATAGTTCCATCGCCACCAATACTTACCAGATATTCAATTTCATTTTCAACTAAATCCTTGTAAGTTTTAAAAGTTAAAAAGTTTACGTTGGGGGGCAATTGCTCAATCAATGGTTCAAATAAATATACTGTTGCTTTATGACTAAGTAATTCGCTCAACAAAAACTGCATAGGTGCATTTTGTTCAGTATCTAACCCTCTACTATATATTGCAACTGTCATTATTTATGATGTACTATTTTAGATTTACGATTTAAAGTCCGTGCTTTGTATGTCTCTGTGGTAAATTTATAATAAACCTTTCACAACCTCAATTACTTTATCTAAATTACTTGCATCTTGTCCCCCAGCAGTAGCAAGATTTTTTTGTCCGCCACCACCACCTTTAATAATTTGTGTGATGTGTTCTTTAATGATTTTAGGCCCTTCAAATCCTTTTGCAACAAGGGTATCAGACAATGCAATGGCAACCGATGCTTTGCCACCAATATTTGCAGCTAAAACAATACAAGCCTCCCCACCCTCCAAAGGAGGGATTGAAGAAACAAGTTCACTGGCAAGTTTTTTTAATCTCTCTATTTTCTTTTTAAGTTCTTTGGTTTCTGCAAGTGAGTTTTCAATTTGCTTAATCAATTCTTTTGGATTATTGTATAAATCTTTTACCAAAGACAATTGATTAAACGTATTGTTGATATAAGCCTCAGCAGCCTTGCCACTTACGGCTTCAATCCTACGAACGCCAGCAGCCACAGCACTTTCAGCTTTTATTTTAAAGAAGCCTAATTCTCCTGTGCTACCAATATGTGTGCCACCACAAAGTTCAATTGAGTATTTGGCATCCATTATCACAACTCTCACCACATCTCCATATTTCTCTCCAAACAAAGCCATTGCACCTAAAGCCACAGCTTCATCTTTATTCATCTCTTTTATAACAACAGGAATATTCTCTCTAATTTTTTCATTGACAATAGCTTCTACTTGTGCAATTTCTTCATCAGTCACTTTTGCAAAATGAGAGAAGTCGAAACGCAATTGTTCATCGTTTACCAAACTACCTTTTTGTGTAACGTGAGTTCCTAAAACCTTGCGTAATGCAGCGTGTAAAAGGTGAGTAGCTGAGTGATTGCTTGATGTTTCTATTCTTGTTGCTGTATTTACAGTAGCAGTCACATCTTTGGTTAAGTCTATATCTTCAGGTAATGTTTCTACAAAATGAATGGTTAATCCATTTTCTTTTTTTGTATCAACAACTTCCAATTCGTGATGCCCAATTACTAATTTTCCTTTATCACCAACCTGTCCACCACTTTCTGCATAAAAAGGTGTTTGTGCTAAAACAATTTGATATTGTATTTTATTTTTGTTTGTTACATATCTATACTGACAAATTTTGGTAGTTGTTTCTAGTTTTTTGTATCCTACAAAACTTCTTTTTTTTATTCTAACATTTTTTATAATCACCCAATCCCCAGCATCTATTGCTGTTGCTGCACGAGAGCGATTTTTTTGTTGTTGCATTGCTTCTTCAAAACCTTTCATATCAACAGCCCATCCAATTTCTGATGCCATTAACTGTGTTAAATCAATTGGGAAACCGTAAGTATCGTTCAGTTCAAATGCAAATAACCCATTGATGATTTTATTATTTCTGAAATTAATTCTATCAAATTCAGCATCCTCAACTTTTATAAAAGAGCTAACTTCTGTTTCAAGATTTATTCCAACGTATTTTTCAAATCTTAAAATTCCATTTCCTAGTGTTCTCAAAAAAGCATCTTCCTCTTCTTTAACAACTTTACTCACAAAATCCAATTGTGCTTTTAGTTCAGGGAAAACAGTTGAGAATTGCTCAGAAAGCAATGGCAGCAACTGATGTAGTAATGGCTGCTTATAATCCAGATAAGAATAATAGTAGCGAACAGCTCTACGCAAAATTCTTCTGATAACATAACCAGCACCTGTATTACTTGGTAATTGTCCATCAGCAATTGTAAATGCTATAGCACGAATA
>JAPLER010000358.1 GCA_026391115.1 Bacteroidota bacterium
GCTGCTCTGCAGATACATTTAGAAGTGTGCCTGAGAACTATATAAAGCGTAAAAATTTTCAATTTGCCAGAACGGGAAATGCTTATATTTATTTAGACTATCAAAATGGTGGAGATAGACAATATATGCAAATTAAATTAACTGATAGTTTACAAAAAAATAAATACTACTATGCAGAGCATTTTGTTAATATACCTAATGGGTTAAGGTTTTCTTGCAACAATGTGGGTATGCTATTTACCAAAACAGCAGTGTATGTTGATACTGTAGCAGAAAAATATGGTGTGTTGCTTGCCAACCCACAAGTAGTTAATTATGGTAATCCTGCATTGGGCGATACCGTAAACTGGATAAAAGTAAGTGGTGTTTTTAAAGCACAAGGTGGGGAGCAATATTTAACATTGGGCAATTTTAAACAAGATAGCAATACCATTTTAAAACAAATACAACCCACAGGGTCTTATAGTGCAGGTTATGTAATAGACGATGTTTCGATTATTCCTTTAGACAGCTTTTGCCTAAAAGCAGATGCAGGTAGAGACACTATCATTAAAGTAGGCGATAGTGTTTTTATAGGCAGCTACACCAATGGTATAGATACTATAAAATGGTATAATGCAAGTGGGCAGGTAATAGATAGTGCAAGACCAGGTTTTTGGGCAAAACCTAGTGCTACCGGCACTACTATGTATATTGTAGAGCAAACAGTAAATGGTTGTTTTAGCAGAGATACTGTATATATAAATGCAGTATTACCGCTTACAATGAGTAGTTATCAAGTAGTAATGAGTAATGAAAGGCAGGTATTGAACAAGTGGGTGACGATGAACGAAGTAAATGTGAGCCACTACAATATACAACGCAGTACAAATGGAAAAGACTTTACAGTAATAG
Organism: Bacteroidota bacterium; assembly: GCA_026391115.1. GTDB lineage: Bacteria > Bacteroidota > Bacteroidia > Chitinophagales > Chitinophagaceae > CAIVPM01. The sequence goes on from JAPLER010000358.1 coordinate 895, forward strand.
GTAAAGTAAAAGCCAATAATAAAAGCTTCAACGAATACAATTTTACCGATTTACTAACTACTAATTACTCGTTACTAACTACTTTGTACTATAGGATTGTTGGGGTTGACAATGATGGCAAGTTGTCGTATAGCGAAGTGAGGCAATTAGCAATGGGTAAGGAGCAATTAGCAATTAGTATTTTTCCTAACCCCGCAAAAGATGTGGTGAATATTACCCCGCAAAAGATGTGGTGAATATTAATGAGAAGAATGTAAATAAAGTAACAGTAACTGATATTTATGGCAAAACAATGATTGAGTTGAATGGAAGTAATATTAAAACTGCAAATACCACTAATTTACCTAATGGTGTATATATGTTAAAAACCGTACTTGCCAATAAAGAAACAAAAATTGCTAAACTAATAATACAACACTAATGTTTAACAATTATTTTAAAAGTAGCTGCATTGCAGCTACTTTCTGCCTTTTATTTAATAATCAACTTTTTACTCAACAAAATCTTGTTCCAAATCCTTCATTTGAACAATATTCAAATTGCCCTAATAGAAATTTATATTTAGGCACAGGAAATCTAGCTGATATTCATAAAATTAAACCAGATATTTGGTACAAGCCTGATTTTTTTTGGGGGGGGTATTTTAATGCTTGTGCAAATACGCAAGACACAATTTATGGTGTTCCCTATAATTCTATTTTGTATGGTAGTTATCAATATGCAAGAACTGGGGAAGGGTATCTTACTATGTTTTATCTTAATAAAACAAAATCACAAATATTATGCAGAGCATTATGTGAGTTTGCAAAATGATAGCCGTATTTCTTGTAATAATCAAGGGTTGTTATTTACAAAGAATGCAGTTTATGTAGATACTGCTAACCCCAATATTTATAATTTACCTGCTAACCCGCAAGTAGAAAATAAATCTATTATTCAAGATACGCTTAACTGGGTAAAAGTAGCAGGTGTATTTACAGCACAGGGTGGTGAGCAGTATTTAACCATTGGTAATTTTAGAACTAATGCTACATCAGCTTTTACTGTGTTTCAATCTGTTGGTTATGGTGGTGCTGCTTATTATGTAGATGATGTGGCGGTGTATAATTTAGATAGTTTTTGCTTAAAAGCAGATGCAGGTAGAGACACCACCATAAAAGTAGGCGATAGTGTTTTTATAGGTAGTTATACCAATGGAATAGATAGCATAAAATGGTATAATGCTAATGGGCAAGTAATAGATAGTACACGCCCGGGCTTTTGGGTAAAACCTACAACGACAGGTACAAGTTTTTATGTATTACAACAAACTGTTAATGGTTGTTATAGTGCTGATACAGTTTATATAAATGCGGTGTTACCCTTAAATTTCATTAACTACAACATTATTTCGAACGGAGTGAGAAACCTTGAAAAATCTGTTGAGAATATATGGACAACAGCCAACGAAATCAACGTTTCACATTTTAATATACAACACTCTTTAAATGCAAAAGACTTTGCAACTATAGGTAAGGTAAAAGCTAAAAATAAAAATTATAATGAGTATAGTTTTACTGATAAACTAATACCTAATACCCAATACCCAATTTCTCTCTACTACAGAATTGTAGGCGTTGATAATGATGGTAAAATGAATTATAGTGAAGTCAAAAAACTGTCAACTATCAACTATACACCATCAACTATAAACATTTATCCTAACCCAACAAAAGGTTTAGTGCATATACTTATACCAAGTGATGAAAAAGCTATTTGGACTATTACTGTACAAGATGTTTTGGGTAAAGTAATGCTTACAACACAAACCACAGCTTTAACAAAAAGTATGGATATGCTAGTGAGCAACCAACGTGGTATGTATTTTATAACATTAACCAATAACAAAACAGGTAAAAGAATAGTGGAGAAAGTGGTGGTAGAATAACGGGCTAGTAGTAAATGGCTAGTAGCTAGTGGTGAATAGCTAGTAGAAAAACCCAAAACCCTCGAAGTTTTTACTTCGAGGGTTTTATTTTTACTGCAAAAAAGAGTAATAAACTATAGGCATTTTACTACTTGGTATGCATTACTAGTCACTTGCTATTCACTACTAGCTACAAACTTAAAATTATACTTTTTCATATAATACATTCCCCTACTTTTGCCCACTACAAACAATCGTTAGTTTAATATGATTCGTAAACCTTGGTGGAAAATATTGAGTTTTGTATTGCTAGCATACACTTGCATTGCAGGCTTTTTAATTACAGTACCTACCCCACCAGGTGTGCCTTTACAACAAACCATTCGCAACTTATTTTTTCATGTGCCTATGTGGTTTGGTATGACCATTCTTTTTACAGTATCGGTTATTTACGCTGTTAAATATTTAATAAACCCATCTTCAAAAAACGATACCAATAGTTTTGAATTTGCCAAAACAGGAATCGTATTGGGTTTATTGGGCTATGCTACTGGTATGATATGGGCAAACTACACTTGGGGCAAACCTATTAGTGGCGACCCTAAACAAATTGGTGCAGCAATAGGCGTATTAATATACTGTGCCTATTTTGTATTGAGGGGCAATGTTGTAGATGATAAAAAAGCTAGAATAAGTGCAGTTTACAACATATTTGCTTTTGCAATGTTGTTTCCTTGCTTGTATATTTTACCAAGATTGGTAGAAAGTTTACACCCTGGTGGTATGGGTACAGAAGGTAATCCTGGATTGAATCCTAAAGATTCTAACGCATTAATGAAACTGGTATTTTGGCCAGCAGTAAT
>JAPLER010000193.1:0-16706 GCA_026391115.1 Bacteroidota bacterium
TAAGCTCGCCTGTATCTGAATATTTAATTAGAATGAACTTTTCCTTAAAAGAACTTTCTTTTATAATAATTTTTATATAAATGTTTCCTCCAAAATAAAATCGCCTTGAAATAACAAGATTTATCTTTTCTACTTTTTTTGTATAAAAAATTTTGTCTAGATATATTTTTCTTATTCTAGAGTTTTTTTTGTTAATAATTTTCTTGTTGATAATACTATCACTAGGTAAGATTTTTAAAGGGGATATAAAACCATTTCTTTTCAGGTAGCCATTTTGCAAGAAAAAATCCTCTTGGAAAATATTTACAGATCTATAGTCAAAAAAAAGTGAGTCAATATTATCACCCTTTAATGAATCTAGATGATTATATAAATAGTCTAACGCTACTCTTTCATAGTTAATTCGTTTTTGGGAAAAAGTGAAATTAAATACAAAACAAAGCACTATAACAATCGATAATTTAAAAGTATTCTTCATTTTAGTGAATTATTAATGTGCCATTCTTGAAATATCATTCTTTTCGCCAAAACGTCTCCTTGCCTAGCCCCTGTAAAGATAAAGGGACGTTTTGATTGATTATACAATATCTACATTATTTCAACTTCTTCTCTAGTAATCTAATTGGCTTGGTAAGGAGAAAGTTGCATTGAGGTGATGTATAAATAAAAAAAGCCCACAACTTTTAAGTTGTGGGCTTGAGAGTCTTTTTAGCTAAAAATTTATTTTAAAATAACCAGCTTACTGGTAAGCCATTCATTATTGGTTTTAAGCTGTATAAAATAAGTGCCATTGCTTAAACTACTAGCATCTATAACTGCAAGTCCATTTTGCACAGCAATTTTCTTTTGCAAAACCACTTTACCTGTAATATCTGTTATGGTAATTTGAGAAGATGAAATGCTATAATCATTTACCTGTACATTAATAAAATTGCCAGCAGGGTTGGGATATACAGTAAATCTTGTGTTTAGTGGAATATGAATAGTGAACAATTCGCTATATGTGTATTTACCATTTTTATCTACATTTTTAACCCTGTAATAAACACGTTTTCCTTTTATATCGTTTACATTTACACTATAAGAATAATTTGCAGCTTGATGAGCTTCTATACTTGCAATAGTTGAAAAAGAAGTACCATTTACACTAAACTCCAAATCATATTTTAACACATTTACTTCGTTGCTTACTTGCCAGTTTAAATCGAGTAAGTTATTGTTAACCTTTCCTTTAAAAACAACAAAGTTTACAGGTAATACACTTAAGCCAGGGCAGCCACCATTCCATACACTATCTACATATTCTGGACGATCTATAAATGGATTTCTGTTGCCTTGAAAACTATAAGCAGCATTGTTTCTAGTTTTTTCTTTTGTACTTACAGGATCAAGTTTGTGCCACTTAATCATCAATTTTAAATAGTTAATTTTTATCGATGGAAAAGTACTAGCATCAAAACTTTGAGCAGCATCTACATTGGTTGCAAATGTTGTCACATCATTTTCATATCTAGTTACAAAATATAAAAACGAACGGGCTACATCTCCTTTAAATGAATCAACAGGTTCAAAAACATTACCTGTAAAACCTGCATTTGCCGATGAACCTAATTTGCTGCCATTTAAACTTGTAAAATTTGCAGTAGCAACCTCGCCATAAATAAAACTAGCCCTTTTGCCATTAACGTGCCCATCGGTTGGATAAATATGTAAATAATCTGTTGCAGGGCCATTACTACCAGTACTACCGTTAAACCAACTTAATGGCACAGAATGTTCTCTATTGTAACAGTCTGCTTCGCTATTATAAGTACCACATTGATTTGTAGAAGGTGTAAATTGATAAGGATCTGTACCCCCAGGAACTGATGAGTAAATATCATAAATAACATTAGCACTACCTGTTCCTACAGTTCTTGGTTTAATATCACTTATTGGATATTGCACCCATAAATCACTATAAGATTTAGGATTATTACCTGTAGTAATGATGCTTTTTAATGCAGTCTTTAAAGTAGCACAAGATTTACCTATGGCGTTATTATAATATCCTGTTGGTGGTTGTGCAGCTGCATAAAAAGAAACTGCAATAAATGCAACGAGAATTGTTTTTTGTAAAAATTTTTTAGTATTACCAATATTCATTATAAAAATTCAAGACGACAAATTTATTGAAACAATTGATTAAATAGCTTAAATTGTTGTTTAAACGAAATAATAGGCAAGAAAATTAAGTGTAATCTGGGGATTTTATTCACATTTTATTGTTAATAAACTTTGTTACATCTATTTTTACAGACTAATTTTTTTTATATGAATGATGTAATGATGCAACTTAGTGAAGCTGTTAGTTATATAAAAAGTAAAACTAATGCTACACCCAAAGTAGGTATTGTTTTAGGCAGTGGTCTAGGCAATCTATCGCAAGTAATAGAAGTAGAAACCGAAATAGAATATGGAAAAATCCCTCACTTTCCTGTAAGTACAGTAAAAGGTCATGGAGGAAAATTGTTTTTTGGAAAATTGAATGGTACTCATGTTTTATGTATGAGTGGCCGTTTTCATTTTTACGAGGGCTACTCTGCACAACAAGTAATTTTTCCTGTAAGAGTAATGAAAATGCTAGGCATAGAAACATTGTTGTTAAGTAATGCAGCAGGTAGTGTAAATCCTAATTATAAAGTTGGAGATTTAATGATTTTAAATGATCATATCAGCTTCTTCACAACTAATCCATTAATTGGTAAAAATGTTGAAGAATTAGGTACACGTTTTCCTGATATGAGTGAACCATATAGCAAAGCATTAATTGCTAAAGCTCTTGAAATAGGCAAAGCAAATAATATTCATCTACACGAAGGTGTTTACACTGCTGTAACTGGTCCTACATTTGAAACACATGCAGAGTATAGATTAATAAAAACTATTGGTAGCGATGTGGTAGGAATGAGTACAGTGCAAGAGTGTATTGCTGCTGTGCATTGTGGTATGAAAGTATTTGCAGTAAGTGTTGTAACTGATATTGGTATTAGAGAAGATGATAATGTAATTACACATGAAGAAGTGCTTGAAGCTGCAAAAGAAGCTGAGCCAAAATTAACATTACTATTTAGCGAACTTGCAAAAGTTATTGCTTAAAATAAAAATCCCCAAGCTACATAATAACTTGGGGATTTTTTTATGATTAGCTGTTTGCTTTCATCTTTTTAATTTCTTCGGTAAGTTTTGGTACAACTTCAAAAGCATCACCTACTATACCATAATCTGCTGCTTTAAAGAAAGGTGCTTCAGGGTCTTTGTTAATGACTACCATTACCTTACTTCTATTTACGCCTGCAAGGTGTTGTATAGCTCCACTAATACCAATTGCTATGTATAAGTTTGGTGCAATTTGCACACCTGTTTGTCCTACGTGTTCATGATGTGGACGCCAATGTGCATCACCCACAGGACGACTACACGCAGTAGCTGCTCCTAGTTCTTTTGCAAGGTCTAAAAGTATTCCCCAGTTTTCTGGTCCTTTTAATCCACGACCACCACTTACAACAATATCAGCTTCAGTTAAACTTATTTCGCCACTTACTTTATTGGTTGCTGTAACTTTTAATTTACTTGCAGCAATGTCAATATTCATTTCATTCATAGTAGCTGTTCCTTCTCCTACTACAACATTAAAACTATTGGGATTTAGTGAAATGATTTTGATATCGCTATTAATAGCAACATTAGCAAATGCTTTACCGCTAAAAACAGATTTTTTAACTACAAATCCACTAGCGGTATTAGGCAAAGCAACTGCACCAGCTACCAATCCTGCTTTTAACTTTGCTGCAACTCTTGCCGCAACAGCTTTACCAGTTGGGTTATGAGAAAATACAACAACTGTAGCACCAGTAATACTTACTACATCAGCAATTGCCTTTGCATATACCTGACTGTCTACATTATTTAAAACATCATTTTTTACTTGATGAATTGTAGTTACACCATATTTTCCAAGAGCAGCAAGATCATCTTTAACATTGCCCAACACCAAGCCTTCTGCAACGCCATTCATTTGCTTTGCAATAGCACTACCATAGCTTAACACTTCGTAAGAAGATTTTTTGATTTGTCCTTCTGCCTGATCTAAAAATACTAAAACTTTCATAATTATTTTTTACTCCTAAAAGGAAGAATTTAAATGATTGAATTAATTCGTAATAGCTATGTCTATATAGCTTTTGCTTCTTCATGTAATAATCTAACTAACTCTGCAACATTATCTGCATCTACTAATTTAACACCAGCTTTTGCAGGTGGCATTTCAAAACTAGCAATTGTAGTTAATGCATCTGTTGCTGTAGGTTCTACAACTTTTAAAGGTTTTGTACGTGCCGCCATTATTCCACGCATATTTGGAATACGTTGTTCTGCAACTCCTTTTTGGCAACTTACTACAACTGGCAAAGCCACTTCACATACTTCTTCTCCACCTTCAATTTCTCTAGCGATTGTTGCAACAGTTCCATTCAACTCAAACTTAGAAGCTAGTGATACAAATGGTACATCCACTAATTCTGCAACCATAGCACCAATACTACTGCTGTTGTAATCAATGGTTTCTTTACCTGTAAATATTAAATCGTAATTTTCACTTTTTGCAATCGCAGCAATTTGTGAAGCAATATAAAAGCTATCTGTGTTATCTGCATTTACTCTAATCGCTTCATCGCCACCAAGTGCCAATGCTTTACGAATAATGGGGTCACAATCTGCCAAGCAAACTGTAATTAAATGAATTTTTACAGTGTTGTCTTTTTCCTGAATTTCTAAAGCTCTCACCAAAGAGTACCATTCGTCATAAGGATTTATAATCCATTGTACACCAGCTTCATCAAATTTTGCATTACCATCTTTAAATGCAATTTTAGAAGTAGTGTCTGGTGTTTTACTGATACAAACTAATATTTTCATTGTAATTTATTTAGTTGTTTATGCAACTAAAGCAAATGTAGTGCTTTGTTTAAAAGTTGCAAAGATTAGGGAAATTATATTAAATACTAACGCTTGTTTGTTTTTGAAAAAGGATAATTCTAAATAGTTAGTTACTGTACACACCTGTAAAATTTCCTTTCTTTCTTTTCTCGTGCAATAAGCCTTTAATATCAGTTTTCAGTTTTTCCACATCTTCTTTAACTGTTCCATCATATACACCTCCTCTAACGCTACCATTTCTATCCACTAGTGCGAAAAACTGAGAGTGTATAAAATCATCCTCGATATTATCTACTGCATTCTTAGGGTCGTCTATACCATAACTAAATCTTGCCATACTATACAGGCTATCTTTTTTACCAGTTACAAATACCCAATGCTTTTCATCACTACCCATTTTTTGAGCATAGGCTTTTAACAATGGCACACTATCTACCTCAGGTTGGCAGGTATGCGATACAATTAAAAAATCATTTTCATTTTTAAATTCATCATACACTTTTTGCATATTGCCATTCATTATAGGACACACACTTTCGCAAGTGGTGAAGAAATATTCCACCACACACACTTTGCCTTCCATATCACTATTGGTAAAGGGTTGACCATTTTGATTGATAAAACTAAAGGGCTTTACAAAAGCACGTTGTGGTAATTTACTCTGTTGAAAATAATCTGTATAAAAGTATAGTAGCACCCAAAAAACCAAGACCAATACTGTAAAAAATAAGAGATAAAAAACTGACTTTTTCATTGGGCAAAAGTAGGCAAGTGTTACACAAATAAATCCTGATATAAATCAGTTCCTGGCACCACGCTATATTTTTCCAGATTGGTAATACCTTCTTTTGCCAATACCTCTTCATCAATAAAGGTATTACCAGTGTATTCAAGTTTGGTTTTACTTAAAATATAATAAGCTGCATCTGCAAGAATATCTGTTGTCCTGCTCATATTAGCCAACACTTCTCCTCCAAGCAAATTTCTTACAGCAGCAGTATCAATAGTTGTTCTAGGCCATAGTGCATTACTAGCAATGCCATCTTTTTTAAACTCAGCAGCCCACGCTAGTGCCATCATACTCATATTAAACTTACTCATTGTATAAGCAATATGTGGAGCCATCCATTTATCAATTAAATTAATGGGTGGCGATAAAGTAAGTATATGTGCATTACTGCTTTTTTGTAAATGAGGCAAGCAAGCTTGTGTCATTAAAAATGTACCACGCACATTAATATCGTGCATTAAATCAAAACGCTTAGCCTCTGTTTGTAAAGTGCCTGTGAGTTGTATAGCAGATGCATTATTAATTAAAATATCTATACCACCAAAAGCATCAACAGCTTTGGCAACAGCATCTTTAATTTGTTCTTCGTTTCTAATATCAAGCTGCACAGCCAAAGCCTTACCACCAGCAGCTTCTATTTCTTGTGCAGCACTATAAATAGTGCCTCCCAATTTTGGGTTTTCTGTTGTGCTTTTTGCAGCAACAAGAATATTGGCTCCATCTTTTGCAAGTTTTAAAGCCATTGCTTTACCTATTCCACGAGATGCTCCTGTTATAAAAACTGTTTTGTTATTAAAGTTCATTGGGTTGTTGGTTTTTTATCTTTAGGTATTGGTCTTTGGTAAATTATTTAATCTTTTTAACTGAAGACTAACCCCCAAATACGTATTAATTTCTTATCAATGTTACATTTCCTTTTCTAATAATTTCTGTTCCATCATTTGTAAATCCTGCAATTGTCCACACGTAAGTATCAGTAGGAAGTTCTTTGCCAGTAAGCGTTCCATCCCAGCTCTTACTCATATCACTTGTTTCAAAAACTATTTTGCCCCATCTATCAAACACTCTAAAATATTGAATTTTTTGAATGTTTATATACAATGGTTTGAATAAGTCATTTGCATTATCGCCATTTGGTGTAAAGGCTGTTGGTAAAAAAATATCTGCACCAGCAAATAACCATACTTCTTGTTTATCGGTTGCTACACAACCAAAACTGTCGGTTATTTTAATTTGATAGTTTACAATGTTTGGACTTGATATAGCAAAATTTGCAATTGGATTTTGTATAAAGGCATTATCTAACGCAGTGCTAGGCAACCATTGATAAGCGATGCCATTATTTGCAGCGTTTAGTTGAATGGGCGTACCCCTTGTTCCATCTATTCTTGGATAAACAACACTATTTCTCGGTTGATTAATAACAATAGTTTTTGTTATAGTATCAATTAAATTTGGACAACGGTTACCACTTACTTGCAACTTTACATTGTAAGAATTTGAGGCAGTATAAATATGTGTTGGATTATTGATATTACTTGTTAAACCATCACCAAAAAACCAGTTACTATTGCCAATACTTGTTTGTCCAAAACCAAATAAACTAAGATTATTGAATTGTGTAATTTGATTGACACAAGTATTACCAAAACTAAAGCTAGCTGTAGGCTTGCCATATACTGTAATTTTTTTGCTTATCGTATCTGCAACACAACTACTGTCTGCTGTTATTGTAAGTGTTATTGTATAAACTCCCTCTGTATTATATTTATGAATAGGTTGATTACCTGTTAAAAAAGTTCCATCTCCAAAATTCCATAAATAGCTTGTAATGCTTGTACTACCAAATCCAGTACTAGAAAGGTTTACAGGTACTGCATCACTTCCTAAACATACATTACCAACTGCAAAATTAGCTTTAGGTTTACCAAAGTTTTTTACTGTTATAAATGCAATATCAGACACACAATCTTTATCATCTTTAACCCATAAACTCACGCTAAAAGCACCTGAAATGTTATAGGAATGTGAAGGATTTTGAATAGTATCGGTTTTACCATCACCAAAACTCCAGTTCCATTTTTTAATAGAGCCACCTGCAACGCTTGATAAATCGAAACAATTAATATTTAAAACCCCGCTGCAAGATGAAGTAACAGGAATTTGAAAATCAGCAATTGGTTTTGGATAAGTTGTAAACTGTAGTACTGTGCTATCTATACCACAACCTAATGTATGATCTGCAACCAATTTAATAATATAATTTTTATTAGGTTGTGCCAATTGAAATGGGCTAGGACTTGCTGCAACAGAAACTAAGTTTCCATCTACATACCATTTAAAAATATTAGCATAAAGGCTGCTATTATTGACTTGCAAGCTAAAAGGAGCACAACCTTGTGCAGCATTTATTTGAAAAGTAGCTTTAGCCTTTGGCTGAATCATTACTTTTTTAACTAGAGAATCTTTACATCCATAAGAGTTGGTAACAATTAATTTTACTTTAAAGGTTACAGCAGTTGTAATGTTGGGATTAACAGTAAAGTTGTAATTAAAATTTGTTGTAGTAGTTTGTTTTATTCCATCAACATACCATTCATAGTTAATGGCATCGGCAGCACTATATGTTGTTTTATTAGTAAAATTAATTGTTTTACCTGGCACACACACCAAGCTATCACTCAACGAGAATGCTGCTTTTGGCGTTTCAATAACTTTTACGTTAGCAAAAGAAGTATCGCTACATCCAAAAGAATTAAATACTATTAAACGTATATTATAAGTACCAGTGTTATAAAATGTGTGTGTACCTACAGCCCCAGATTTTGTAGTATCTATACTGCTTGCATCATAAAATTTCCAGTTATATATATACCCATTAATTATAGGTGCAACACCTTCAAATAAATAGGGTTGACAGTTTTGTAAAACTGCATTTGTAGTAAATGCTGCCGATGGAATCTGATGCACAATAATATTTTTGGTGGCAGTATCTGTACATTCTGCTCCACTAGCATTTGTAGATTTTACTATTAAAGTGATAGTATAATTTCCTGCACTCGAATAAGTATGATTTGGATGTATTGCTGTTGATGTAATTCCATCTCCAAAGTTCCAAAAACAATTTAAAGTGGTATCAGATGTATTGGTGAAATGGATATTATTGTTTTTGCAATATTCACTGGATAAAGTGCTGAAGCTTGCTGCTGGCTTGTTATACAAAGTAATTGTTAATGCAACTGTAGAATCGGTACAACTATTTTGTGCTTTTAAAGTTGCTGTGTAATTACCACCAGTTGCATAGTAATGATATATCGTATCTGGGTTATTTGTGGAGATATATGGCAAACTTCCATCGCCAAAGTTTACAGTAAATCTATTAGCTCCCCTTGTGTTATTAATAAAGCGAATATTAGTAGGTGCACATCCAAAATTATTAGTTCCATCAACCACCAATTTTGGCACAATGGTGTTAGGGAAAACTACAACGTTTACTGTAAAACTATCTACACCACAAACATTTTCTGCTTTTAATTTTACATTAAATGTATCGGTTGTTGTTACTTTAAAGTTGTGATAATAATAACCATAAGCTGTATCAATAACTAAAGCTGTACTATCTCCAAAATCCCAAGTATAAGTATTGTGTGTACCCAATGAATTATTAAATGCAGCAAAATGAAATATACTACAGCCAACAGTTGTATCTGGTTGAAACAATGCTCTTGGTTTTGGCAATACAGTTACACTATCTACAAACTTAATCGTATCGCACTGCGTATAAGCTGTAAGTGTAATGTAATATGTTGTATCGTGCCTATTATAACTTGTATCTGCAATAAATGTTACATCATTAGGTGTTTGCAAATTTGATGTTTGTCCATTGCCAAAATTCCAGCTATAGGTGGGTGCATTTAATGGCGTTGATTTATTTGTAAAGCTTACTGTTAAAGGGCCACAGCCTTTTGTACTAGATTTAGTAAATAAAACTGTTGGTGTTTTTACAGTATAAAATTTATGTTCAAAAGAATCTGGTTTACAACCAAACGTACTAATAGCTTTTAGTTTAATATAAACAGTATCGCCGTTGTTTGTTATTGAGAATCCAGGAAAATTAATTCCAGTTCCTATTAATATATTGTTTGCATACCATTCATAAGTGGCATTTGAAAAATCTTGAACTTTAATATTAGCAGAGTCAATAAAAGCTGGTGTGCAAAGTTTATCATTTGCAAAAGTGTACACAGCTTTTGCATTAGGATTTACAGTTAACACAAATGGAACTGAATTAACAGACCCCAAAGAATACAATTTAAAAGTATAGACAACATCAATAGGCTGTGTTGTAGTGTTTATAAGTGTTTCACTAATAAGACCACTACTATCTGTACTTGAAGATGCAGCATTACTAATACCACTTACAGCATTTCTTATCCAAGTATATTTTACATTAGGCGTTACACTCGTTGCTTGATATGTATATAGATTATCGGTACAAATAGTATCTTTTAATTTACTACTTAATGTAGGCGTTGGGTTTACTGTAATCTTAAAATTCATTGGCTTACCTACACAAAACTGTGTTGATGGCGTAACTGTTACGATACCAAAAATTGGGAAAGGAGTTGTATTAGTTGCATTAAAATTAATTGTGCCTGCACTACTTGCTGCAAGCCCAATTGTCGGATTTGAGTTTACCCAATTGAATGTAGTATTAGCAACAGTTCCTGTAAAAATAATATTACCACTATTCGTTCCATCTTTATAAGTGGTATCATTCAATTGAGCTACATTGGGTGTTTCGTTTACAACAATATTTGTTGTACTTACTTGAGATGGACATTTACCCACAATACTTGTTACTGTTGCTGCATAGTTACCAGCCATTACAAGTGTTGCATTTGATATTGTTGGATTTTGTTGTGTGCTTGTAAAACCACTTACGCCTGTCCAACTGTAGGTTAATGGCATTGGATAAGCTGTTGTAGCAAATAGTTTTATGGCACTATCGCTACATACAGGTGAATTACTTGTAAGTACTGGTGCTACTGGTGTTGAATCTACTCTTACTGTAAATGTGGCATCGTTGGATTTACATAAATTTAATGTAACAGATAGTTTGTAAACACCAAAATCTTGGGTTGAAATATTGTTTAAAGTATAAGTATTACTTATTGTTGTATTGCCATTTGGATGTGTCCAAGTATACACTCCATTTGTAATGATAGTTGCTGGGTTTAATGTCAAATTCTTCTGGCTACATATACTATCAACACCAACAATAACAGGTGTTGCAGGTGGATTTGGATCTACTAAAGTATAGCTACCAATAGCGTTGGATGGACAAGCGTTTAGTGTTACAAAAATATTGGAGTATGTACCTGCACGCAACGTATCTATTTTTAAAATACCACTGCCATCACTGGTTTGTGTTTGGTTAAATGTATTGCCACCAACCGTGTAAGTTATTTGATAAGCAGTGTTTGCTTTTAAGCCACTTAATCGAATATTACCAGTAGCAGTAGCACATTGTGTTGGGTAAGTGCTGTCTTTAAAAACAATATGTGGCGTTTCGTTTACAACAACATTAGTAGTACCAACTTGTGATGAACATTTACCTACAACACTTGTAACTGTTGCATTATAAGCACCTGCCATTGCAAGTGTAGCAGTTGATATTGTTGGATTTTGTTGTGTGCTTGTAAAACTATTTACGCCTGTCCAACTATAAGTTACTGTCATTGGATAAGCTGTTGTAGCAAATAGTTTTATAGTACTATCTGTACACACAGGTGAATTGCTTGCAAGTGCTGGTGCAATTGGTGTTGAATCTACTCTTACAGTTTTTGATACTGCTGTTGAAATACATTTTGCAATAATTGCTGTAGCAGTAAATGTAGCTGTAGCGTTAGTTATAATATTGTTAATGATTATTGTTCCATTAGTTCCATTTTGAATAAATCCATTTGGTCCAGTCCAATCATAAGTTGCAATCCCAGCACTTGTTGTAGATGCGGTTAAGGTTAGGTTTTTGCCACTACAAATACTATCAACACCAATAATAACAGGTGTTGCAGGCGGATTGGGATCTACCAAAGTATAACTACCAATAGTGTTAGATGGACAAGCATTGAGTGTTACAAAAATGTTGGAATAAGTACCTGCACGCAGCGTATCTATTTTTAAAATACCACTACCATCACTGGTTTGTGTTTGATTAAATGTATTACCACCAACTGTATAGGTTATTTGATAAGCAGTGTTTGCCTTTAAGCCACTTAATCGAATATTTCCAGACGCTGTTGCACATTGTGTTGGATAAGTACTGTCCTTAAAAACAATATGTGGCGTTTCGTTTACAACAACATTAGTAGTACCAACTTGTGATGAACATTTCCCCACAACACTTGTAACTACAGCATTATAGCTACCACTCATTAAAAGTGTAGCAGGCGATATTATTGGGTTTTTTTGTGTACTTGTAAAACTATTTGCACCTGTCCAACTATAAGTTACTGGCATTGGATAAGTTGTTGTGGCAAATAATTTTATGGTGCTATCTGTACATTTAGGTGAATTGCTTGTAAGTACTGGTGCAACTGGTGTTGAATCTACTCTTACTGTGAATGTAGCATCATTTGATTTACATAAATTTAACGTAACAGACAGTTTATATACACCAAGGTCTTGGGTAGAAATATTGTTTAAAGTATAGGTATTACCTATTGTGGTGTTGCTGTTTGGATGTGTCCAAGTATATACTCCATTTATAATTAAAGTTACTGGATTTAATACTAAATTTTTACCACTACATATACTATCAACACCAACAATAACTGGTGTTGCAGGTGGATTGGGATCGCTTAATATAATTGCACCAAGTGTATTAGATGGGCAATTGTTTAACGTAACTTTTATGTTATCATAAGTTCCAGCACTTAAACTATTGATTGTAATAATACCACTAACAGGTGTAGCACTATTAATGGCAGGTTGATTAACTCCTCCTTTTGTATAAGTTATAGTATAACTACCAGTAGTGGGTGTAACATTAAAACTAATAGAACCATTGGTAGCTTGACATTGTTGAGGATCAACCTTAGTTAAATTACTAATAACTGGTGTTGCGTTTACTGTAACTACTAAACTAGACGAGCCACTTTTGCAACCTGCATTGCTACTATCCACAACATAATAAGTTGTATTGGCAACTGTTGTTGTAATTGGTATTGGTGCTGTAGTACTGCCATTTGTTAAACCAATATTATTATACCAGATTAAATTTGTGCCACTTGCTGTAAGTGCTGTTGCTGTTGTATTTTGACAATAAGCAACTGCACTTGTTGTAGGTGCTGATGGTGTTTGATTAACTGTAATATTAATTGTTGTATCATTCGATGTACATTGATTTATTGTTACAGTTACGTGATAAACGCCACCTTGTGCAACAGCAATATTTGATATAGATTGTGTTGCACCTGTTGGTGTAGATCCATCTTTAAATACCCAGTTGTATGTGGCTGTTCCAACAGAAGAAGTTGCTGCACTAAGGTTTAATACACCACCACTACAAATAGGTGTATTGCCTGTAATTACTGGTGTTGCAGGTTTATTAGGATTGCTTAAGTTTATTGAACCTAGTGTATTTGATGAGCAACTATTAAGTGTAACTTTAATATTATCGTACAACCCAGCAGCTAAATTATTAATGGTTATAACTCCATTAGTTGTACTAATGTTTGTTGTTTGATTACCACCATTCAATGTATAAGTAATAGCATAATTACCAGTGCAGAGCTTGACACTTACCTTGCAGCTTCTGGGCAGATTCCGCAACAGTTTATGATACTACCTGTGTTTGAAGCACATTGAGTTGGACTAGTAGCTGTTAAATTACTAATGACTGGAACAGGGTTAACTGTAATTATTGTTTGTGATGATATTGCAGTTATTGGACAATCAATAGTATTGGTTGTTGTTACAATTGCCTGATAAGTTGTTGTTGTATCAAGATTAGTGTAATTTAAACTCGATGTTGTATTGGCAACATCTACCCAAACAGCACTACCCAAAACTTTATACTGCCATTTAATAATGTTTCCAGTAAAGCCAGTAAGTGTAATAGTTCCAGTATTATTATTCTTACAAACTGTAGCACTACTACTTGTTGTTCCTCCAACTGCTGCCTGATACACTTTTATTGTAACAGTATCTGTAGTTGGTGTACAAGTAATATCATTGGCTATTGTCCAGGCTAGCGTGTAGTTGCCAATTTGATTAAAGGTAAATGTGGTTGTTGGGTTATTGATATTACTAAAGCTAGCACTACTACCTGTTGGTTTCGTTATAACAGTCCAAGTTCCTGTTTCAAAAGAGCGATTTGGATTTGCTGCATTGCCTTGTAACGTAACAGAGTTATTAACTGTAGAAAAATTGCATACAACAATATCATTACCTGCATTTGCAGTAGTTACTGTTGGTCTGTTAATAATTTTCATAGTATCTGGCGTGTTAGGACAAGTACCTCCACCACTTCCTGCAATTGTCCAAACAAACTGATAAATATCTGGCAACAAACCTGTAATAGTAGTATTATACAAATTGGCATTTGTAATGGTTGCTGCACCACCAAGAATTTTTGTCCACGTGCCTGTGCCTACAGTAGGATTATTACCTGCAAGCGTTGCTGTTGTTGCATTACAAAGGTTTTGGTCTAAGCCTGCATTGGGTGGTGTTGTACCTGGTCTAACTGTAATGTCAACTGTTTTAGTTTCACCAATACAACCTGTTGCACCAACAACATTAATAGTATATCTTACAACAGCATCAACACTTCCTGTATTGGTTAAAGTGTTACTGATAGTTGTTGTTGTAATAGCTGTGGGTTGATTACTATTGCCAGTAGCAGCACCACTTGTTACAGTTGATGTCCAAGTATATTTAATACCTACTTGGTTACTGTTTAAATTTAAAGTAGCATTTTGCCCATTACAAATGGTGGCATTGGTTGCAGTTGCAGTAAGTGTTGGCGATGGCTTAACGCTAACACTTGTTGATTGTGTTGTGGTACCACAACTATTAGTAACATCAACACTAATATTGTTATTACCTGTTGTATTAAATGCAATACCACCAGGGCTTTTAACATTAGATGTCGAAGGTGTACCATTTGTAAATATCCAACTATAAGTAGCATTTGTGGCAAAGCAAGTAGCTGTAACAATTGGTGTTACTGTATCTCCCTGACAAATAGTTGGACGAGACAAAGCAACTGTAACAGCTGGCTTATCTTTAACTGTAATAGTATGTTTAAATGCAACAGATGTACAACCAGTACCTTGAATAGTTGTAGTTAAACTTACAACATAAGTACCCGGTTTTGAAAAATTGATAATAGGGTTGGCCGATGATGGAGTTGTTGGATTAACAAAAGTTGGTGCCGCCGCTGCATTACAACCAACAGTAGTAGCAGGCACTACAGACCAGCTATATAAATTACTACCACATAATGGTGTATTTGAAGTGCTGGTAAAATTTAGATTATCTCCTGCACATAAAGTGTCTTTTGGAATTGTGAAAGAGGCTGTTGGTGTAGGGTTGACACAGATGGTTTTAATTTTTGTTGAAGAACCACAAATAGTACTACCACCAGTTTTTAGAGTAATTGTGTAAGAACCCGAAATTAAAAAATTAATCTCCAGGATGTTTGTTCCACTTGTCCAGTTTGCTGGATTTGTAGTGCTGTTGTCATTACCTAAAGAACCAGAAGTTACACTCCAACCAGTAGCTGGTGTTATTGACCAAACTATATTACCATTGGTGCAAGTTGCTGTTCCATTAGATGGATTAACCTTAATATTATTATTAAAAGTACTTGAGTTATTTAATGTGACAGTTGTATTGATACAAGTTGTATCTTTTGGTGAAATTCCAAAATCAGTTGATGGTTTTTGAGAAACATAAATAGGCTCAACAGGTTGTGGAGTAAATCCACAAGGATTTGAGGCAGTCATTTTAATCCAAAAAGCGTTTTGATAAGTAGTCCCATTTACACCACAACTTGTTGTGTTAAATGTGTGTGTAATAGACGTTGGTGGAGGATGTGTATATATCTCAGAGGGGCTACCATCATTGTAGCTTACTTCATAAATTGTTCCAGGAGGATTATTAGCAGTTAAAGTAACAGGAAATGTTTTAGAATCACCTGAACAAATTGATGTATTACCAGGATTAGCAAAACCCAATGCAGGATTGCTACCATAAAAAATATAATAATCACCAGTATTTGTGCAACCATTTGAGCCTGTGACTATAACTTTCATGTTAAAAATTCCAACTGGATAATTATGTGTCACAACAGTCCAAGTACTCATAATTGTATCATTAGACCCATCACCCCACTGTATTTTATAACTTGAATTTATACTTGCGGTTTTTGTTTGATTTGTGAAACTAAAGTTTGGTAAATCAGGAGCACAAATTGTAAAATAGGATTTTCCATTAAAATCTATTGGATTGGTACCTGTTATTGAAGCATCAGGTCCAGCTCCTATAGTTATTGTTTTTCTTACAGTATCAAAACATTTTGAATTGACGTCTTTGACTGCTAACATTATTTGATAAGTCGTAGAAGAAACCCCAGTAGGAATATAAACATGTGAAGGATTCTGCAAACTAGATTGATTATTATTATTATCGCCAAAGTCCCAATTATAAATACTCCCAACTAAAGTATTGCTATTTGTAAATTGAACTGGGGTTCTTCCACAACCTGCATTTGGGGTAAATGTAAAAGCTGCTGTGGGCTTAGCATTCATTGTCACGGTTTGACTACTGTAACAAGTATCTTTTGCCAATGTGTCAATAATTCTAATGTAATATTTTGCAGGGGAAGTTACATAATAAGAAGCATTCTTAGCATTGGCGATGGCTGTTAATG
>JAPLER010000193.1:16751-17160 GCA_026391115.1 Bacteroidota bacterium
GTTAATGCAGGGTAATTACCAGTGTACCATTGATAAAAATATTTTGTGTTAGCAGTATCATTATTTACATAAATTTTCAAACTACTACCACTACAAAATTCAAATGACCCATTGGTTAATATACCACTGGAGCAAGATTTTTGTCCATTAACACTACCACCCAAAACAATCACCCCCACCAACAATATATATCTATATAATTTCATCATTCTTAATTTAAAATTCAACATAATCCTAATATCCAAACCACCTTAATTGGCTGCTGCCTCGTGGGCAAAGGGTTTGCTTTATTTGGTTGGCATTTTCATCTTGTGTAAATAAGTAGCTTAGTGTAATTTCAAAGCCACCACGCAACAAGCTTGCTGTGCTTAATTTAGATACATTAATATCGTAACTTATACCACCTCTA
>JAPLER010000144.1:0-6896 GCA_026391115.1 Bacteroidota bacterium
ATATTTTCAGCATCTGATTCAGCTATATATTCATATTTAGCGAGCTGACTTAAAACGGTGTTTCTGCGAGCTAAGGTGCGTTCTGGGCGGACTCTTGGGTTATATAACGATGGATTTTGCAATAACCCTATCAACATGGCAGCTTCTGGGTAAGTTATATTTTGAATATTTTTTTGAAAAGAAGTTTGTTGAATCCAATTGTTTCAACAAACTTCTTTTCTTTGTTACATACATAAGCATAAATGTTAAAAAGTTTAAATAAGAAAGCTAAAATTGAAAACGAAAGTGGCTTGGGCACTAATAGTAGCCTAAGTGCTGGACGTTTTTTTAATAAAGATGGCACACCCAATGTTCGCACAAGTGGAATGAAATTTTGGGAAAAGATTAATTGGTATCATACATTATTAACAATGCCGAGATGGAAATTTGGACTTATGATTCTCTTGTTTTTTGTAATTGTTAATTTATTATTTGCGTTTGCATATTTAGCTATTGGCATTGAACATTTAGGTGGTATGGTAGCCAATACTAATGCAGAAAAGTTTGGCGAAGCCTTCTTTTTTTCGGCACAAACGTTTACAACTGTTGGTTATGGACGTATTAATCCTATTGGTTTTATAGCAAGCACCACTGCCGCTTTTGAAGCACTATGTGGTTTAATGAGTTTTGCCTTAGCTACAGGGTTATTGTATGGAAGATTTGCCAAACCTAAAAGCTATATCAGGTATAGTAAAAATGCAGTAGTTGCACCATTTAAAGATGGAATAGCATTGATGTTTAGAATGGTACCTTACACTAAAAACTATTTGGTAAATGTAGAAGTAAAAGTAACAGTAGCTATGAAAGTTAATGAAGATGGACAAACAAAAAACAGATTTTATAATGCACAATTAGATATAGCTAAAGCAAATACAATGACTTCAAATTGGACATTGGTTCATCCAATAAACGAAGACAGTCCTTTGTATAATCTATCAAAGTCTGATATAGAAAATGCTGCAACAGAGTTACTTATTTTTGTACAAGGTTTTGATGAAAGTTTTGCCAATACTGTAATTTCAAGAACATCGTATGTTTATGGTGAGTTTGTTTATGGAGCTAAGTTTTTACCAATGTTTGAACCCACTTCAGATGGCAAAAGCACATTACTACACATTGATAAACTGGATGATTTTGAAAAAGTAGAATTAGGTGTTGAATTTTAGATAAGTAATGCAGCGTATCATTAATAAAAGAAAATGTTTACAACAGAAATAGGGACAAATATTGAAAAAGCAAGTAACTTGTTACAAGAAGGTAACGTAGTTGCTGTACCTACAGAAACAGTATATGGCCTTGCTGCAAATGCTTTAAACCCTGCTGCTGTTGCTAAAATTTTTGAAGCTAAGAACAGACCATATTTTAATCCATTAATCATTCATTTAGCATCGGTTAATGAAATTGAAAAATATGCATATATTGATGAAATAAGTATGCAACTAGCGAATGAGTTTATGCCTGGTCCACTTACTTTATTACTAAATAAAAAAAATATTGTACCAGATATGGTAACTGCTGGCAGTAATAAAGTAGCTATAAGAATTCCTGATCATCCTTTGTTAATAGAATTATTGCACAAAGTAAATTTTCCTTTGGCAGCACCTAGTGCAAATGCATTTGGTTATGTAAGCCCTGTAACTTCACAACACGTTTTGCAAGGATTACAAGGCAAAATTCCATACATATTAGATGGTGGCAAATGCAATGTAGGGCTTGAATCTACAATTGTAGAAGTTAATGAAAATGGTGAAACTATTTTACACAGAACTGGTGGATTAGCAATAGAAACTATTGAAATATTTTTAGGTAAGCCATTGATAAGACCATTGCAGCAACATAATTTATCGCCACAAACAAGTGGGCAATTAAAAAGTCATTATGCTACTACAACACCTTTGATTCAAGGCAATGTTACTGAATTGATACAACAAAATAGTGATAAGAAAGTTGGTATTATATCTTTTAAGAATCAGTATCAACAAGTTGCAAAGCAGCATCAATTTGTTTTATCTAAAAATGGTAGTTTAACAGAAGCAGCTCAAAATTTGTTTGATGTTATGCGTCATTTAGATACTTTAGATTATGATATTATTCTAGCTGAGAACTTTCCTGATGAAGGATTGGGCAAAGCAATAAATGATAGACTAAAAAGGGCACAATACACACAAAAGGATTAATTTGATTTAATATATTCAATAATCTCTTCAGGTTCATTACAAATAACAATTCTTTTTCGCCAGTCTTCATATAAAAACCCTTCTTGTTGCATTGTTTCTATATGTGCAATAATGTGGTTATAAAATCCAGCTGTATTTAATACATAGACTTTCTTTTCGTGAATTTTTAAATTATTCCAAGTAATCATTTCAAAAAGTTCGTCAAGCGTGCCATAGCCACCAGCAAGTATTATTGCAGCATCACATTTTTCATACAATATTTTTTTTCTATCGTGCATATCTTCTGTTACAATCAATTCAGTAATACCATTATGCTGTTGTTCCCATTCAACCAAAAGTTTAGGAATTATTCCTACTACTTCTCCTTTATTTTCTAAAACAGCATTTGCAATTGCACCCATAATCCCTACATTTCCACCACCATAAATAAGTTTAATATTATTGCTTGCAAGCAAACAACCCAATTGTTTTGAATGTTCTATAAACAAGGGGTTTGAGCCAGTTTTGCTACCACAAAAAACAGTTACAGAATTTATTTTATTATTAAACACTAATGAAGGAATTTACTGTTGATGATTAATGATTTCAAACACTTTTTTAGTCCAGTTGGAATATTCTTTTTGAGAATAATGTAACATATCTGTTGTAAGCAATGTTGTATCACTTTTCGCAAGTCTTGTTCCATCTGTAATATTAACAAAGTGAGTTTGATATTTTTGAGCAAGCAATTCACACACGCCATTGAAAGTATTGATTTCATTGGCTATTTGTAATGTATCTCTATCAGCTGCAAAAGGTGTAACACCCCAATCGGGTATAGAAATTACAATTACTTTTTTGGGTTGATTACCCACAAAAGCAATAGCTTGTTTTAGTAGTACTTCAAAATCTATTGCAAAATCTGTTGGGCTTAACCCGCGATATTGATTATTAACACCAATAAGTAGTGTGGCAAAATCATATTCAGTTTCAAGTATTGTTTCTTGCAAATGATTTAGTAATTCAAAACTTGTCCAACCTGTTTTTGCAACTATTTCTGGTGCGGCAAAATGATGATTTGCTTTTCTTAAAGATTGTATTAATTGATATGGAAAATTGTGATGCAATGCAATACCTTCGCCAATGGTGTAAGAATCGCCAAGACAAAGAATTGATTTGCTTTTCATTTTAATTACTGATTATTGATAAATAATTGAAGGATGAATGTAGGTTACTATTATTTAGCTGCACACACTCTACAACGTGGCTCATAAATATCCTTCTCTCCTACCAATACTTGTCCTTCCTGACTTGTTTTTCTGTAACTAATATTCGCTATATGTCCACATTTAACACAAATAGCATGTAGCTTAGTTATATAATCTGCCTTTGCCAAAAGATTAGGCATTTGCCCAAATGGGTTACCTAAATAATCCATATCTAAACCTGCAACAATAACACGCATCCCTTTCATAGCAAGTGTTTCACACACATTAGCAATTTCTGCATCAAAAAACTGGGCTTCGTCAATACCCACAACATCTACATTATTTGCCATTAATAATATTTGTTGAGAACTTTCTACAGGAGTACTTTGTATAGCATTTGCATCGTGGCTCACTACTTTTGTTTCATCGTAACGCACATCAATTGTGGGTTTAAAAATTTCAACACTAAGGTTTGCAATTTTTACACGTTTAAGTCTGCGAATCAACTCTTCTGTTTTTCCACTAAACATACTGCCGCAAATTACTTCAATCCAACCTCTGCGTTCACCACTAATATTGGGTTCTATAAACATATCATTCATTATTATTAACAAGAATTTAGGAATATTTTTAGCAAAACATTCAAATATTTTATAGTATTTAACGTTATAAAAAATAATGATTTCAAATACTAAAAAAGCAGCCAAAAATATAGTTTAAAATGGAAAGAGTAAATACACTTATCAACAAATTACAACAACAGATTACTGCAAACGAAAATGCAAGACAATTACTATATACTGCACAACTATTAGTAGCTGAATTAAGTTTTAATCAAGAACTTGAGCAAGTTGGAAAGGTAAGTGTAATGATGCCACATTTTTATGTTGATGATGATACTTTAAGTCAAGGTATCAAAGTTGCAATTATTGAAAATCCCAAACTTGTTGAAGAAATAAAATTGATTGAAGAACCTACGGAAACAGCAAATACTTTGATAGAAAAAACAATTGCAGGTGATGAAGTCGAACTAGAAACGCCTTTGCTAATTGTTGAGGAAAAAATTGCTGAAAAAGAAATAGAAGCAGTAAAATTTACCAACAAACCCGAAATAAACACTAATAGAGTTTTACACACTTTAATTGTTGATGCTAGTGATGACATTCCAACACTTGGACCTAAAGACATTAAACCTAGTGCAGAAGTAAACGATTTATCTCATAATACTACACAAAGTTTAAATGAAGTTTTAAAAGAAAATAAAAAAGAGGTTGTAACAACACTTGTAGATGCTCCTGTAAAAGATTTGCGTAAAGCGATTGGCATTAATGATAAATATGTTTTTATTAATGAATTGTTTAGTGGCGACGAAGCTATGTATGAACGAAGCATTAAAACAATCAACAATTTTAGTGTTTATCCAGAAGCTGAACATTGGATTAAAAGAGAATTATATACAAAACTTTGTTGGCTTGAAAACAGCCCTACAGTTGAAAGTTTTTACAATGCAGTAAGAAGAAGATTTGTTTAAATATTTTCACTAAGGCAATAAATTGTGTTGTGTTAAGTAATCAACAATTGTGTTAGTTGCTCCAGTTTTAGATAAAACATATTCTTTAGAACTTCTACAACAACTATTATAATAATCAGTGTCATTAAGCAAGTCGTTCATTACTCTTTCAAATTCCAAAGCACTTTCAACAACAATAGCTCCGCCAGTTTCAACTAAATCATTTGCTTCAATAAACTTATCATAAACTGGTCCAAATACAACAGGTTTACCATACACAGCTGGCTCTAACACATTGTGTACACCATCACCACCAAAACCACCACCAACAAAACTTATAGTGGCATATTTATATAGCGAACTTAACATTCCAACATTATCAATAATAATCACATTAGTATTCGCTTTTATATTGTTAATATTTGAAAATAAAACTGAATTTTTATAAAGTGTTAAACATTCACTTAATCTCTCTGTGTTTATTTCATGTGGTGCAATAATGAATTTTAAACTTGGGTTTATATTAGCAAAATGGTCTATTTCTTCATCGTCTTCTGTCCAAGTGCTACCTGCAACAATAACTTGACTATTACCAATAAATTGCTCTATACTGCTTATTGATAAAGCATTTGAAGCAATTTGCAATACTCTATCAAATCTGGTATCGCCACTTACTGTAACATTTTTACTAATATTTATTGAGGCAAGTAAATCTTTAGATTGTTGATTTTGTAAAAAGAAATGATGAATGCAACTTAACATTGTTCTATGTAAACTACCATACCATCTAAAAAATGGTTGATGATTTCTAAAAATACCAGAAACTAATACCAATGGTATTTTCAAGTTTTTTGCAGTTGCAAAATAGTGATACCAAAATTCATATTTTACAAAAATAATTAAGAAAGGTTTTACTATTTGATAGAACAAAACTGCATTCTTTTTGGTGTCAATAGGTAAGTAAAATACCCAATCAACTTTATCATAGTTCTTTTGTATTTCGTAGCCAGATGGAGAGAAGAAAGTTAAAAGTATTTTAGTGTCGTTCTTATCTTCTTTACTAGTAACAAATTGTTCTATAACAGGTCGTGCTTGCTCAAATTCGCCAAGTGATGCACAGTGAACCCAAATAACTTTAGAAGTATTGCCATCAAATGCTTCTGTAAGCTTATCAAAAATACTTTTTCTGCCATCAACCCATTTTCTTGCTTTATTGTTTTTAATACTTAAAACATTTGCAACAAATGAATACAGTTGAATAAATATGTTATAAAGATGAATCAATTAGTAATTTTTTATTCTTAATCTTTCCATAAATAAGTAAATAAAATAACAGCTAGTGCAACAACCATTATATCAAGTGCAACAAGCAATCCAACCATTTGCCACAAGCCCTCTTGTACAACCTTACTAAATGCTACAGTTGATATTTTCATTAACAACAATAGTTGTGGAATAATAACTGGCAAACCCATAATTGCCATTAAAGAGGCTTGTTGTTTTGCCTTTGCAGCAATAGCTGCTAAAAAGGTAAAGACCAAACTCAATCCAATGCTACCTAAAAAACTAATAGCCACAAACTTGTATAAATATGCAAATGGATTTTCTAGAAAAACAAGAAAAACAACAAGCGATAAGCCACTCATTATAGCCATTAATACCAAATTATAAAGCAGTTTTGCTACAATAAAATTTCTAGGATGTACTATGGTAAAGTAATACAACATTCTTCCTTGACTTTCTGCTAAAAAACTTTTTGCAACTGCATTAATACAAACAAATAATTGAACAATCCAAAACAAACCATTCCAAACTTGCTCTTCTGGGTTTCCCATAGTTAGAAAAACAACAAATGTTGTAGATATAACATAAAGTATTATTGCATAAAAACTGTGCTGATGACGAGTTTCAAGCAAGAAATCTTTTTTAATTAATGTGTAAATATGGTTGCTGTTAAACATTGGTTTATGCAAAACTAAGAAG
>JAPLER010000144.1:6947-10644 GCA_026391115.1 Bacteroidota bacterium
AAGAAGTTTGTCTAGAGGAGAAATAAAATGATTAAATAGGGTAATGAATAAGATTAACAAAATGGGATATTGAATTTAGCAGCTAACTTTTGCAAGTCATCAAAAACACTATCCACAACTGGAATTCCATTCACTATTCTATCTGCCTCAGCCTCTCTTTCTGGATCTCCAGGAATCATTACTTTAACATCAGCGTGAATTGGCGTTGTTGCTCTAAATCGCTCAATCCAAATATCCATATTGTTTTTAAATACTGCAGCTTCAGCAAAAGCATCAATACGCATTGCACCAAAAAAATGCCCCAAACCTTTGCCAGGCATATTTTGAGGTAAGGGTATGTATGCTGGAAAAGGAGGAGCCCAAGGGCCAAAAGATGCACCACTTAAGACACCTGCTAGAATATCTACAATGCTACCTAAAGCATAGCCTTTGTGGCTACCATGTTCTCTATCACCACCAAGTGGTAACAATGCTCCTCCTTTTTTTAATATATTAGCATCTGTGGTTGACGCTCCATTTTCATCTTGTACCCAGCCTGTTGGTGTATCTAAATTTTTTCTTTGTAAAATTTCAAGTTTACCGTTGGCTGCTGTTGTGGTAGAAAAATCTGCAACAAAAGGAGGTTGTTTTCCAGCAGGAATTGCAACTGCAATTGGGTTAGTACCCAACATTTTTTCTTTGCCAAAGGTAGGTGCTACCAATGCACTTGCATTTGTCATTGCAATTCCTATCATATTATTTTCTAGTGCCATCATTGCATGATAACCAGCAATACCAAAATGGTTACTATTATTGACACACACCCAACCAGTACCAACTTGTTTGGCTTTTTCAATAGCAATTTCCATTGCTTTTGGAGCAGCAATTAAACCTAGTGCAGCATCTGCATCTATCGTTGCTGTAGAAGGTGTTTGGTGAGTTATTCGAATATTTGGTTTTGAATTAATTCTTGCAGCTTCCCAAAGTCTAACATAACCAACTAATCTTGCAATACCATGACTATCAATACCACGTAAGTCAGCACTTAATAGAACCTTAGTAGCTAAATTTGCATCAGTAGTATTCAAATTTATAGCAGCAAAAATGTTATTGCTAAATTGATGTAATTGTTCGTAAGTAAATTTTCTCATAGATATGTTTAGCACTTATAAAAGTCAATAAAAATATTGCTTTTATTGATAAGTACAAAACATTTACAAATCGAGTAAAATACACGAAGAAAATAACATAAAAAAAGTTACAATTTTAGTTGCAACCTTCTACTGAATAAGAAATCAGTTCGTTATTTTTTACTTTTAAAATAGCTTTACAACCTACTGTATTAGCGTTAAGGTTGTAAATTAAAGTAGAACCTTCAATTGTTTGATTTGGTACACCCAAAACCTCAGGCAGTCTGTCAATAGTGTATCTCAACTCAATAAATTTATCCAAAACGGGTTTAAGTTTTTCAAAATCTGAGATACAATTACCACCTCTTGTAAGTTGAAAATTTACACAATTGGTAACATCATTTGTAGATAGGTTTAGACCTACCCAATTAAATTTACAGAAAGATGTACTAAACAAAATAGAAGAGAATACAGAATAGGAGATTAGTTTTTTCATAGAGGGGTGTTGCTTAAAGCATTTTAAAAAGTTTAAGGATTTGAAAGTGTACACTGAGAGGATAATTATTCATTAGGATATTAATTTAGTCAAACATTTTCAATTGGATTTAAAAACGGGTCTTTGATAATTGATTTAACAGTGCAAAAAAAAGCCTATACTGAATTATGCACTGTAGTTTTTAAACTACATTTGTTAAAAAAAATATAAAAAAAATTGTCAACCTTTTGCGTTTAATAAATAAAAGTAAAAACCAAATAATTCAACTACTTTTAAAGCCTAAATTAAATAATATGTTGCAGTTACTTCACGACTTCTGGTGGATTCTTTTAATTGTTTTTATAGGATTTAGCGGTTTGGTTACTGTTAATCAAGGTACCATTGCAGTCATTACAATGTTTGGTAAGTACCAAAGAATTCTTAGACCTGGATTAAATTTTAAAATTCCAATTTTAGAGCAAGTTTACAAAACTGTAAGTATTCAAAATCGTTCTGTAGAGCTTGAGTTTCAGGCTGTAACTGTAGATCAAGCAAATGTTTACTTTAAAAGTATGTTACTGTACAGTGTCATTAATCAAGATGAAGAATCTATCAAGAATGTTGCCTTTAAATTTATTAGCGATAAAGATTTAATGCAAGCATTGATAAGAACTGTTGAAGGTAGCATTAGAGCTTTTGTTGCAACAAAAAAACAGGCTGAGATTTTAACACTTAGAAAAGAAATTATTGATTTTGTTAAAGAACAAATTGATCACTCATTAGAGTCTTGGGGGTATCATCTACAAGATCTTCAAATCAATGATATCACTTTTGATAAAGCTATTTTGGATAGTATGAGTAGAGTAGTTGCTAGTAATAATTTAAAAGCAGCTGCAGAGAATGAAGGACAAGCATTATTAATTACCAAGACTAAAGCTGCTGAAGCTGAAGGTAATGCAATAAAAATTAGTGCAGAAGCTGAAAAAATCGCTGCTCAACTTCGTGGGCAAGGTGTTGCATTATTTAGAGAAGAAGTGGCTAAAGGGATGAGCCAAGCTGCTGAACAAATGAAACAAGCCAATCTTGATACAAATGTCATTTTATTTAGTATGTGGACTGAAGCTATAAAAAACTTTGCAGAGCTTGGAAAAGGCAATATGATTTTCTTGGATGGCAGCCCAGCTGGAATGGAAAAAACAATGAAAGAAATTATGGGTATGGTTAAAATGAAAGAAGACAAATAAAAGTTTATTAACTCTTTTTTTTAATCAAACTAAGTAGTAAAAAAGTTATTAATCCATTAATGATAATTAATTCATACCCAATTTTATAGCCGCAAAAAATTAAAGTAGAAAGTTTATCTATTCCTAATACAATATGTAGTTTCTTCTCATAAAAATCAGGGTTACTTAATACATCTATTCCAAGGCAAAGTATTGGAGCAATAATACAAACTGTCCAAACCAAGTTACCTTTAACTTGGTTTTTTGTTAATATACCAAATGCAAATAAACCAAGCAATGGACCATAAGTGATTCCTGCAAATTTCAAGATAAAATCAATAATTAATTTATCGTTTATTGCTTTAAAAATTAGTACAAGTATAAAGAATATTACAGCAAAAGTTAAATGTACTCTAAGCCTTTTTTTCTTTTTGATTATATCATTTTGACTAATCTTATTAATGTCCAAAATATCTATACAATAGCTACTCGTTAATGATGTAATTGCACCATCTACACTTGGAAACAAAGCACTTATGAGTGCTATGATAAATACAATTCCAATTGATGCAGAAAAAATAGGACTGAGTGCAATTGTTGGGAACAAATCATCTGGGCTAGTTTTAACATTGTTTTGCGTAGCATATAAGTATAAAATACCTCCTAAAAATAGGAATAGTAAATTTACTAAAACCAACACACTTGCAAACGACATTATATTTTTTTGTGAGTCTTTTAAACGATTTACGCTTATGTTTTTTTGCATCATTTCTTGATCAAGTCCAGTCATTGCGATGGCTATAAACATTCCTCCTAAAATATGTTTCAAGAAAAATGAAGACGCTTTAAAGTCAGTATTAAATACTCGAGTATATCCTTTTAAGTTAATT
>JAPLER010000406.1:0-1944 GCA_026391115.1 Bacteroidota bacterium
AAGGGTTTATTTTAATAACAATGGACAATATTGAAATACATTATGCTTATCAAACTTGTGATATAAAATCACATCAAAGCCAAAAAAGATTTTGTGGTGACGATAAAACCGAATTATCTAAAAAAAGTTTAAAATCTTTTCTATTATCGGTTGAATATTGTGCAAAAAACAATTCAAATACAAAACACAATATTATTATTATTGATGACCATTCTACACAAGATTTAAAAGATTTTATTTTTAAATGCCAAAAAGATTTCTCACAAAATAATATAATTATTGATATACATGAATTAGGTGAAAAATGTGGCATAAAAAATAGTATAGAAAAATGTTATCTTTGGATGCAAGAAAATGGAAAAGATTTAGTTTTTCAAGTTCAAGATGATTATATTTTTATAGAATCAGCAATTGAAGAAATGGTTGATTTATTTTTTCAAATAAGAAATGAAACTGATTCAGACTGTTTAATATCTCCATATAATGACAGTTGGTTATGGTTAGCAAGATATAGAAATATTCCAACACCTAGAACAGTCATTGTTGGTAAATACCGTTATTGGATTCAATACTATGATATGAGTTGTTCATTTATGACATCACATGAAGTATTTAAAAACCATTGGGATTTGTATAATTCATTCTTTTATTTTATAGATAACAAACATAAATTTAATAATGATTTAGAAAACAAATCATTAAATTATATGTTAACACAAAGAGGTATTCTTGGATTGATACCAATAAGTAGTGTAGCATTTCACATGCAATCAGATTTAGAAAAAGATCCTCATATTGATTGGCAACCTTACTGGAATAATATTAAAATATAATGTCACATCCACAACAAATAGAATATATACAATCCGTTAAAGACAAACACAAAAAATATTTTAAAAATACCTGTGTTTTGGAAGTTGGTAGTTTAAATGTCAATGGTAGTGTTAGGCCTTTCTTTGAGAACTGTGCTTACATTGGTCTTGACGTTGATTATGGTCCTTGCGTTGATGTGGTCTGTTTGGGCCATGAGTATGATATGCCAAATGGTTCTTTTGACACCGTGATATCCTGTGAGTGTTTTGAACACAATCCATACTGGATAGAAACATTTAACAATATGATTAGACTGTGTAAATCTGGTGGTTTAATTATTATGACTTGTGCCACAGAAGGTCGTGCTGAACATGGTACCAGAGAAAGGGAACCAAGTTCTTCTCCGTTAACTGTTAAGCTTAATTGGGACTATTATAAAAATCTGGTACAAAAAGATTTTGAAGATAATTTCAAGTTAGAAGATATCTTCCAAGTGTTTGAATTTAAAACAAATTTAGAATCAAAAGACCTATATTTTTATGGCATAAAAAAATAAAACGTGTCCTCTGAGAGAATAAATAACCTTTACTATGACATTTTCTCAATTACCGTTTAATGGTCAAACCAAGATTATCAATGGCGTTAGCTATGTGTATACGTCTGCGAATAATTCTTGGACAGTAGGCACAGGTATACCAAGTTCAACCGAAATTGTTTATGCTGATGTTGTATACATTACTAGCACCAACGGCATAAATTTTTCTGATGGTACAAGACAAACCACAGCGGTAGCATTAGATTCTTGGGTTCGTGGTCATGCAAATGCTTCTTATAATACAGCCAATGCTTCATTTACAAAAGCAAATACTGGTGTAACACTAGCACAAGCTTCTTATGATTTTGCCAATAATTTAAGTGGTGGTACCGCACAAGACGGATTTGCCAGAAACATAGCCAATACAGCTGCATCAAATACAGTTATACTTCAAGGTGTTAATGTAACTCAGAATACCAATATATCTAATCTAACTTCTTGGTTGAGTTCTAACATATCTTTGATTGATGGTATTAATTCAACACAGAACACCAATATCAATACAGAGATCGAAGACGTGTGTAGGGAAAGAGTGT
>JAPLER010000406.1:1969-2879 GCA_026391115.1 Bacteroidota bacterium
ATTTAAATGGCAGCACCAAATATATTATCAGTAAGTTCAATCATTGGAAGATCGGTAAGTTCTCGGCCAGCTAACACAGCCACATACAGTATATTGTCAAATGCTGCCAGTAGTAATCGAGTATATAAAATTAATTCAATTATATGTTCAAATCAAAATGGCGCATCTACAGTTACCGCAAACGTATTTTATAATACGGCCGCCAATGGTGCTGGTGCAAACAATGCTTTAATTCTTTTTGCAAGTGTACCTGCTCTTTCTACTTTGGTTGTATCAGATAAAACAACTGCATTTTATTTGGAAGAAAACGCTTCAATTACTGTTTCTTCAGGAACAAGTAATGGTATCTCATTCTTAGTGAGTTATGAAGATATAACATAATCATGGCCAATCTAGGTAAATTTAGAGGCCTAAGCGCTACCGCCAATACATCTTTTGCTTCTGGAATATTCACACTCTCTCGGCATTACACTCAAGTTAGACAAAGCCTCTGGCCATTTCCTATATTTGGCCCAATAGATTATCTTATTGTTGGTGGAGGCGGTGCAGGTGGACCTGTGCAAAATGCTAGTGGTGATACTTTATGGATTAGCGGAGGAGGCGGTGGCGGCCAAGTTAGAGAATTTTTTACTCAATATCTTACTCGTAAAGGAAATTTTTCTGTCGTTGTGGGTACTGGAGGTTCATCACCAGCAAATTCAAATAGCAATACTCCAGGTGGTGATTCCAGTTTTAATGAAATAACTTCTACCGGTGGAGGATCTGGAGCAATACCACCAAGCAGTGCTCAATCAGGATCTGGATCATATAATCCTCCTACAGGAACAAGAGGTGGAGGTTCTCTTTATTTTTTTTCTCGATCAGGATTTCCTAAACAATTTGTTAGAAATGCACCTAACGGAGGATCTGC
>JAPLER010000377.1:0-4733 GCA_026391115.1 Bacteroidota bacterium
AGTCGTCCATAAGTTGTAGTGCAAAAGCTACTTTATCTAATAAATTTAAAACAGGATATGTAGTTTGTATCAATTGAGATGATAACATAATAATTCTTCTTTGTAATATAGACGTATGAAAGAGGTAAAAAGTTGTCTAAGCAACTGTTAAATTTTTCAAAAAGTTTCCAAGTATCAAATTAAACTCATCTGGAACTTCCATCATTGGGGCGTGTCCACATTTATCTATAAAATGTAATTCACTATTTGGAATTAATTTTTTAAACTCCTCTGCAACAAATGGAGGAGTAATGATGTCATTGTTTCCCCAAATTAAAAGTGTAGGAATTTTTATTTGATTTAGCTCTTCGCCCAAATTATTTCGTATTGCACTTTTTGCTAAAGCCAATACTTTAATTACTTTCAGCCTACTTGTGGTTATTTCAAATACTTCATCTACCAATTCTTCTGTTGCCATTTTGGGGTCGTAAAAGGTAACTTCAGTTTTTTTTCTGATATACTCTTTATCGCCACGTTTTGGATAACTGTCACCCATTCCATTTTCAAATAAACCACTACTACCAGTAAGTGTAAGTGTAGCAATATTTTCAGGATGTTTAAGTATATGAACCAAGCCAACGTGACCACCTAAAGAATTGCCAAGTAAATGAATGTTTTTATAGCCTCTTAATTCAATAAATTTATGAACGTGTTTTGCTAAGCCACCAACAGTTGTATGGAAAATATCTAACTCAAATAAAGGCAACATTGGCACTACTACCTTGTAATCTTTTTTAAAGTATTCTATTAAATCTTTGAAATTACTTAAAGCACCAAACAAACCATGCAATAAAATTAATGGTTGACCTTCGCCTTCCTCTATAAAAGTAAATTTGTCTTGTTGTTGTAGTTTATATTCCATAATTAAGCCAAGCAGTAGCCACAAATAAACGGAAAAAATAATGAATATTGGTTAAGTAATTTTTAATTACTTAATTCCATAGTTTTTTGTTTCTATCTTGTAATTTATAAATAAGTTTCAATTTCCTCCATTTCAAGTAATTCAACTTTAGCTTTTCCAATTTTATCTAATAAAATGAAGTTCATTTTGTTTTGTTGTTTTTTCTTATCCATTTTTAAAATCGAAAATACTTTATTCTTATCAAAAGCAGCACTAGTAGGTAGTTCATATTGTTGCAGCAGCTCTTCAACTTTATTTTTATCTTTAAATTGTAGTATATTTTCAGATAGTTTACATGCAAAATTCATTCCTATAGAAATTGCTTGTCCATGACTTAACTCATACTGCGTTTCAATGGCGTGTCCAAGTGTGTGGCCAAAGTTTAATAGTTTCCTATCTCCATTTTCATTTACATCTTTGACTACAATATTCAACTTTAAGTTTGAATTTTGTTTTAATAAATCAGTTAATACTTCTTTGTTTTTTTTATAAAAAGGAATTCTATTTTGTTGTAATTGTTTAAACATCGCCACATCTTTAATGCAAGCATGTTTTATAATTTCAGCAAATCCATTTTGCCATTCTAAATCAGGTAAGGTTTTTAAAAATTTAACATCAGTTACAATAAATTGAGGTTGATTTAAAGTGCCAATAAAATTTTTGTGCAAGCCAAAATTAACTCCATTTTTGCCCCCCAAGCTAGCATCAACCATAGCCAAAAGTGTTGTTGGCACAAACCCAAACTTAATACCACGCATATATACACTTGCAACATATCCTGTAATGTCGGTAACAACTCCACCACCAACGCCAATTAAAGTTGTGGTTTTATCTGTTTTAAAATCAATTAGTTGCCCAATTATGGTATTAATAGTTTCCTGTGTTTTGTATTCTTCGCCTGATTTCAAAACAATCGTATCAATGTCTTTAAAAATTCTTTTGTAATGTTCAAAAACATTCTCATCAGTAATACACACTGTATTTTTCTTTTTGCTAATTTTTAGCGATTCAAAAACTGGAAAAGTAACATTGTGTTTTTGCAACATAAAATTAATTAGAATGAATAAGAAAAATAGTGGGTATTTTATGAAAATCACACTTTGTTTTTTTCCATTGCTCAATTGTTTTTGTATCAATATTTTCAGTCGAGCTGCTAATATTTGCGGCAATACATAATTGTGTATTGCCGTTACAATTTTCTAAAATATCTTTTAAAAGCTGATTATTTCTATAAGGTGTTTCAATAAAAATTTGAGTAGTATTGTTTTTACTTGAATACGATTCTAACTCTTTTATCTTCTTTTTCTTCTCTAAATTATCAATTGGTAAATAACCTACAAATTGAAAAGATTGACCATTTAAACCACTTGCCATCAAAGCCATTAATATTGAATTGGGGCCAACTAATGGAACAATTTTTGCATTGAGTTTTTGAGCTACCCCAACTAAAATTTGCCCAGGATCTGCAATGCAAGGACAACCAGCTTCGCTAACAATTCCAATGTTTTTACCTTGCTTAATATAATTTGCAAAAGTATTTTTTACGCTATCTTCAGCTTTATGAATATTGTACCATTGGTAGTTATCAATAATCATTTCTTTCCAAAGTTTTTTAAAATACTGTCTTGTGGTTTTCTCATTTTCAACAAAAAAAATTTCACACTTTTTTATCGAGTCCAATACGTAACTTGGAATGGTGTGTAAAGCATCATCTGCTAAAACTGTTGGTATTAAATATATTTTAGATTGATCCATTGATGCAAATATATCTTGCTGCTTCAACAATTTTTTTTTAATCAATTTTAATATTTCCCAATTGCTGCTTTACTTTTCCCATCATCGTAAACTTCAAGCAAATGCCAACATACATTTGCAGCATATTGTAAACAACTTTTGAGCAGCCCTAATCAACATATTATATTAACAGGAAACCCCAATAGTGGCAAGTCCTCACTATTTAATGCATTGACTGGGTTAAACCAAAAAGTTGGCAATTTTCCTGGTGTTACAGTTGATAAAAAAGTTGGAATACTTACCTTGTCAAAACAAAAAATTGATTTGATTGATTTGCCTGGAACTTATTCTTTGTATCCACGTAGAGCAGATGAATGGGTTGCTTATAAAGTGTTGATGGGTTTAGAAAATGGCATTACACCAAATTTAATTGTTGTAGCTGTTGATGCAAGCAATTTAAAAAGGAATTTACTTTTTTGTAGTCAAATAATAGACTTGCAAATTCCTGTTGTTGTAGCTTTAACAATGACAGATATAGCTGCAAAAAAAAATATTAAAATTGATATTACAGCATTGCAACAACAACTGAAAGTGCCTGTAGTACCTGTAAATCCCAAATCCCAGAAAAAATAAAGGCTTAGCCCAATTTAAAAAAACGATTGAAGAAACTTTAGTTGCAATAAATTCTAATCAGACTATTTTCTTAGACACAAAAAAATATGCACCAATTGCAATAGAATCTGTTCAAAAAATTGTTGATTTAAACAACTATAAAGCTATTCATTATTTAATTAATCACGAAGAGTTTGATTTAGATAATAACACTCAAATTGCTATTGAAAATATTGAAATTGAAAATCAATTTAATCCTACTAAAACGCAGGCTACAGAAGTAATAGAGCGATATCAGCACATTAATAGAATAATGCAGACCTGTGTGCAAGAGCCAAGCCCATTAGCTAAGGAAATTTTTACAGATAAGTTAGATAATGTTTTGTTGCATAGAGTGTGGGGTTATGCTATTTTACTTACAGTTTTATTTATACTCTTTCAAAGTGTATTTTGGTTGGCACAATTTCCAATGGATGGGATTGAGTGGAGTTTTAAAGAATTGTCAAGTAGCTTGCACAATATTTTGCCAGATAATAAATTTACAAATCTTTTATTAAATGGTGTTGTTGCAGGGCTTAGTGGTATATTGGTTTTTGTGCCTCAGATAATGATTTTATTTGGCTTAATAACTATTATTGAAGATACAGGCTATATGGCTCGTATTAGTTTTTTAAGTGATAAATTAATGCGTAAAGTTGGGTTAAATGGAAAGAGTGTAATGCCTATGATTAGTGGGTTTGCGTGTGCAGTGCCTGCAATTATGGCTGCACGAAATATTGAAAACAAAAAGGAAAGATTGCTGACTATTTTCATTACACCTTTTATGAGTTGTAGTGCAAGATTGCCAGTGTTTACAATACTTATATCACTTGTAATTCCAAATACTTACTTCGCAGGCTTTTTAAGCCTGCAGGGTATTGTGATGATGTGTTTGTATTTATTTGGAATTTTTATAGCACTACTTACAAGTTATGTTGCAAAGCGTTTTATTAAAGCAAAAGAAAAAAGTTTTTTCATTTTAGAATTGCCTGTTTATCGCGGTCCACGTTGGAATAACGTAGTAGTAACTATGATTGAAAAAGCAAAAATATTTGTTGTAGATGCTGGAAAAGTGATAATGATTATAAGTATTTTATTATGGTTTTTGAGTAGTTATGGACCTAATAATAAAATGCAAGTTGTTGAAGAGAAATATGCAACTGAAATGAAACTTCATCCTGATAATACTACACAAATTGAAAGAATTTTGAATGCAGAAAAGTTACGATATTCTTATGCTGGTTATTTAGGCAAAGCAATTGAACCTATAATAAAGCCACTTGGATATGATTGGAAAATTGGCATTGCATTGATTACATCTTTTGCAGCACGAGAAGTTTTTGTTGGCACAATGGCAACTTTATATAGTGTAGAAGATAGTAATGACAGAGGTTTGAGAGAAAAGCTG
>JAPLER010000377.1:4800-6056 GCA_026391115.1 Bacteroidota bacterium
AACAAACTGATGCAACAAAAGTTTACACATTAGCAACTGCACTTTCTTTACTGATGTTTTATTTGTTAGCTATGCAATGTATGAGCACATTGGCTGTAGTTAAACGAGAAACCAAAAGTTGGAAATATCCTATTATACAATTATTCTACATGACGGGTTTAGCATATGTATTAAGTTTTGCTGTGTACAATATTTTTAAATAGTTTTTGTTATTGTTACAAAAAAGCTAAGGCACGAAGTTTTATAAGTTAGTTTTTGAAAGTAGTAAAAGTTTGTAAAAACTATAAAGCCGCAAACTCACAAACCCATTCTTCAATAGCATTTCAGTTAAATTACATAAAATAAAAGAAAGAGATTTTAGGGCAATTTTTTTAGATTTAAAATAAGTTTTTAAAAGTCTTACACTTTTAATAAAATTTGCATCATAATGAAGTTGCTGTGTTATATAAACCAGGTTATTTATAGCGTGTTTAGTCTTTAAAATAAACTCCTCGTTGCTGTCACTTGCAATGCAATTTACAGTATTGTCAATGTATAGAATAAATGTGCTATTTTGCTGCAATTTAAACCCAAATAGAGTGTCTTCGTGTCCATAATTAACAAGGGTTTCATCAAATTTTATCTGTTGCAAAACTTGTTTTTTTATAACAACATTATTTGTCATAAAGCTTGAATGATTACTTTGACTTCTATTTATTAAAACTTGTTTTTCAGCATTGCAGCTTATTTTATAACATAAACTATTTTTGATGTTAAATGTTTCAGGTTTTAAGAAATGAGTTGCACCACAAATTACCAAAGCCTTACTATTATTGATTTGTGTGATATATTTTTCTAAATAATCATTTGAAGAAACTATTGCATCATTATCCAAAAAAAGAAACCAATCATACTTTGCAAATTCTAAAAACTTGTTTCTAATTTTTGCTCTTCCAATGTTTTGTTCAAGCAAAATATAATTGCATTTTTTTGCTAAATTTTCATTTTGCTTTCTCCATTCATCTGTTGATTTATCGTCTATACAAATAACTTCAATAGCAATATTTTCTTTACTGATTTGAGTATTCAAATCGTCAATAAGTTTGTTGCAATTGGTATTATAAATTGGTATGCAGATAGATAACATTATAGAATTTTGTTCCAGTAATTAATCAATTTTATTTCTTCGTTTTGCCAGTTTAGTTTTTCTCTTGCAAGAATACAGTTTCTTTTTAATGTTTCGTACAACTCTTTATTGTCAAGCATTTCATTAATTG
>JAPLER010000306.1 GCA_026391115.1 Bacteroidota bacterium
GATCATAACTATTTTGATGGCAGACCGCCACTTGGTTCAAACGCTGGAGAGATAATAAGAGTAGGTGTTTCGCAGCATTGCACTTTTAATTCAAATACTATTATTGCAGATAATTATTTTAAAAACTGCGATGGTGAAACTGAAATTATTTCATTAAAATCTTGTGACAATATCATAAAAAATAATGTGTTTAAAGAGTGTCAAGGTTGTGTAACATTAAGACACGGAAATAACAATACTGTTTTCAATAATATATTT
This sequence comes from Bacteroidota bacterium, assembly GCA_026391115.1. Taxonomy (GTDB): domain Bacteria; phylum Bacteroidota; class Bacteroidia; order Chitinophagales; family Chitinophagaceae; genus CAIVPM01. The sequence continues at coordinate 259 of JAPLER010000306.1, forward strand.
CTAGGTAATGGCAAAGAAGGTACTGGTGGCGTAAGAATTATTAATGAAGGAAACTGGGTTGTAAACAATTTATTTTATGAATGTGTTGGTGTAAGTTTTCGTTCTCCACTAGCCATAATGAATGGTGTACCTAACTCTCCTGCTTTTAGATATTTACCAGTAAAAGATGCTGTTGTTTTTGGCAATAGTTTTATTAACTGCACTCCATTTAGTTTATGTGAAGGCAGTGATAAAGAAAGAAGTCAAGTACCACAAAATGTATTGATTGCTAATAATGTTTTTTATAATAAGAAGGAAGATAAAATATTATTTTATCAATTTGACAAAATAGATGGTTTCAAATTTGAAAACAATAAGATTTCGAATTTTATGAAACAAAAACTTCCTGTTGGCTTTATTAAAGAATTACCGAGAGAAAGTGTAGTAGAGAAAGATGCTTTAGATGAAATAGAAGCCTTAAATGAAAATGATATAACCAAAGAGTTTAAAGAAAAAATTATTAATAGATTTAAATTAAAGCCTAATGAATTTCAATTAATAAATTCTAATGCCATATTATATGAAAGAATCGTTGAAGAAAAAGATAAATATGGAATTAGTTGGCTAGTAGAAAAACAACAATCACTCAAACCAGTATTTATTCAATGTATTAATACACAACAATTATTAAAAATATTAAATGATTCTATCAATTCATCTAAAAAAATTAACATCACCTTAACTGGTACTCATTATGAAATTAAAGCACCCATTAAAATTTACAATAAAGTAAAGATTACCTCAAATAATAAGGAAATAAAATTTGTTACAGAAGCACAAGAAGCTGTTTTTATTGTTGAAGGCAATGCCTCTTTACAAATCACCAAAACCAATATTGATGCAGGTTTTATTAAAGCTTCAAGCTTTGTTTCATCAACTACAAATGGCAGTGTAAATCATTATCAATTTATGCTTTCAAATAGCATTTATAAAAATAACAATACAGCCAATACAACATTTTTTAAAGCATCAAAAAGTTCTTATGCTGATAGTTTAATATTTAAAAACAATAGCTTTATAAACACAACATTAAATATTTTATCTGCACAAGACGAAGTAGATAAAAAAGGATATTATAGTGCTGAGAATATAAAATTCATCAACAACAAATTCATAAATAACAAAGGCACATTACTTGGAATTTCAAGAACAGGAAATGACGAAAGTACTATGGGGCCAAAACTTTGGTTTACCAATAATACAATAGAAAACACCAATGCAGACAAGGCTTTGATTGAATTGTATGGTGTGCAATATTCTAGTTTTGAAAACAATAGTTTTATTAATTCAAATAATCAAAACAAATTAATTGAATATACAGATATAGTGAGAGCTATTCACATTCAATCAAAAAATAAGCTTACCAATAGTGGTACGATAAGTGAAAATCAATTTTTAATTAACAAATAAAAAAAACAATGAGAATTATTCAACCAACACATCCAGAAGATTTTAAAAGTTACAGTACAGAACAAATCAGACAACGTTATTTGCTTGATAAATTAGTTCAAGCAGATAAAGTAGAATGTACTTACACACATTACGACAGAATGATAATTGGTGCTGCACACCCTGTAAACACTACAC
>JAPLER010000304.1 GCA_026391115.1 Bacteroidota bacterium
AAAGAAGAAATGTATCCACATAATAAAACAACAGAAGACCCAACATATTGCGACTATTGTAATCCTTAAAAAGAAGCAATTTTTTTCGTTGTTGATCTCCGCCTTTATCATAGTCTATATTGTGTTTTTTTCACTGACATCTAAAAAAAATATAATAGTAATAGTTCTTTAATGATATTTTGGAAATACAAAGCTATTCACCGTTTTGGCGATGAGGTTGTTGGAGAATATAGTGATGTGGCAAGTATTAGTGTGAGTAGTTAGTTGTGATTCTGTTTATTTTAAACCCTGTAAAGAAAAACTTTACGGGGTTCTTTATTTGAGTATTGCAGAGGATTGATATATTAGCAGTTCAATCTTAACTAACGCAACGTCCCTTACAGGAGACGTTGCTGCGAAGAAAATACGAGTGATCACTTAATAAACTCTATATAATCTACCTCAAGAGAAAAAGGGCCTTCCTTTTTCTCATAAGTCATAATTCCCATTCTAACTATATTGTTTAAACTTTTCGATTCCATCATATTTCCTGTAGGTTCGCCTATTACAATTTCTTGAAAATCTTTAAAATAAATAATCACCTCTTCCCAAGTGTCATCCTTCTTTGGAGAAAATTCACATTTATAATTTGGCTGTGTCCAGTTTTGATTGTCTTCTAAAGTAAAAGCAAACTTTTGATTCGTGGATTTAAATTTAATTTTAATACCATTATATTTAGATAAGTCAACTCTTTTATATTTGGTTTTTATGGATGAAAACCCTCCATAGTTATCTAAAGAAATATTTCCAGACAGTAAAACAGAATTATTAGTGTATTCAATCTTAGATTTTGTAATACCTCCCATTATATTATCTGAAAGCAAAACCCATTCTTGATTTTTTTCGGCAGAATTGCCAAAGTCAATAATTGATGATTGTCCGAATGATTTTAGTGTTGAAATTGCTAGTAACAAGAAAATTATTTTTTTCATTCCTATTTTTTTAATTTTTAGATTCTTATTTATCTGATTGAATATATATACCTACAGGATATATTAAGATAGCGAATATATGATGAAATACAATATACTCAACTAGGCGTAGTTTGTAACATTTTCACACTCCGCGTTCGGCAGTGCCTACGCCGTATTTTGCAGGAGTATTTACTACACTTTACGATAATGCAGCAAATGCTGCTGAAAACAACAACGAGTAATTATGTAATGGCATCTAATTTCTTCTTCAACTTTGCCAGGTTATTAAATGGTATCTGCTCAATACCCCTGCCGTGTACATTAATAAATTTTTAGGAGTTCTCATCGATTAATTTCTCCTTCGTAGCAACGTCTCCTGCAAGGGACGTTGCGAATGTTAGTTCACTTAGTACATTTGTGCAATGCCAGTAAGAAGAAACATAACAACAAATTCGGGTGTATATTTTATTTTGGGGCAATGTAAATTAAATTAGGTTTTATTTTATAATCCTGTCATTATAATTAATGTGCTTCGACCGAGTAAAAATTAGTCGTTAGTAAATAACTCTATAAGCTTATAGTTAATATAATACGTTGTTCTACCTATTTTTTGAGGTTTTAAAATATTAGCTTCCGTTAGTTTTTTTAACCAAGAAGA
>JAPLER010000202.1 GCA_026391115.1 Bacteroidota bacterium
ATATCGTAAGGGTCACCAACAGGATTAGGTTGACCTGTAACAGCAGAAGCTTTGTAATCATTGTCACAAGCTACACCAGTTGGATTACCATTAATAACTAACCCCCCTGCACCTGTACTAAAAGTTTGTCCTAAATCAAAATTAGCACTTCCAATAATTAATGTAATATGAGAATGACTTTTGGGTGCTAAAGAATATGGGTCGTTATTAAACTGTCCCAATGCAGTGTCGCTTGCGGCTGTAGTGTAGATAATATTTTGATTATTTGCAACAAGATTAAAATGAATGCCAACTTCTTGTTCATACACTCCTGTAACTCTATTTACCGTTGTTACAATTTTTGCCAATACTTGTGCTTTTGTAGGGTTGCTTAACCCTGTAGCTGCCTGTGCGTATTGATATGTACAAGCTATTGCCAATCTATAGTTTCTTCTTTGGTTACCAATACATTGTCCAGTAGGAAAAGCTTTACTGGTATTACTAGCAGTGTTGCCTTTATCATTGATTGTTATTTGTGGTAACTCAATAAAAGCATCTTTTTTAAAAAAATCTTTTTTGTAATAAGTGATATAATCTATAGTTGATTTTTGGTGGTAAGGGTCAATGAAAACACTACCAGTAAATGGCGAAAGAATCATTGCGTGAAAACCCATTTCTGTCATATCAAATCTAATAGTAGCAGCTTTGTCTGTAATGCCTTGCCCAGCATAAGTTTTAATAGTTGGGAAGGCATTTGCTAAACCTTGTTCCATTACTTTACTTTCCCAAACATTAAATTTTGCAGTAGAGCCATCTGGCATTGGTAATTCTAAAATGGGGGTATTATTTCTGTTGACAAAAGCATTTTCCTCGGAAGGCAATGTTGCTAAAAAACTTTGAAGAGAATTAATATCAAGAGATATTGTTTTGTATTTATTGGGAATAATAACTCTTTTTTGAGATGCATTATTCATCAACTTTTCAGCTTTATCAGCAAAAAAATTATTTTGTGCAATTATATCATTACTTGCAAACAAAACAAACAAAATTGCCAAACAAGAAATTCTTTTCATCCTTAAAATATTAGGATTGCAATTTAATGTTTATTTGTAAAATATAAAATTAAAAAAAATGCGAATAGGTTCTGGCGTTGATTTTCATCAATTGGTTGAAGGAAGAGATTTATGGATTGGTGGTGTTAAAATCCCACATACAAAAGGAGCACTTGGACATAGTGATGCCGATGTATTATTACACGCCATTTGCGATGCTTTATTAGGAGCATTATGCCTTGGTGATATTGGTGTTCACTTTCCTGACACATCCAACGAATTTAAAAATATTGATAGCAAAATACTCTTGAAAAGGACAATGGAATTGATTGCGAATGAGGGGTATAAAATTATAAATATTGATAGCACACTTTGCTTGCAAGCACCTAAAATTAATATGTCAGTCAAATGCAAGAAGCCATTGCTAACATCTGTAATATAACTTTTAAAGATATTTCTATTAAAGCTACAACGACAGAAACTATGGGCTTTGTTGGAAGAGAAGAAGGTTTGGTTGCCTATGCAACTGTTTTATTAGCCAAAGTATAAAGTATTCTAGTCTTCACGAATACTACGACCTGTTAAGTGTATAAACACATCTTCAAGATTGGCTTGTTTTACTTCTTTTGGTTTTTCAAAACCAGTGGCAACAAGGTCGTCAATTAATTTATCTGGCGTAGCCAAAGAAATAATTTTGCCTTCATCAATAATCGCCACTCTATCACAAAGCAATTCTGCTTCGTCCATATAATGTGTGGTAATAATTACAGTTGTTCCTTCACTTTGAATTTGTTTAATTAAATCCCACAAATTTCTACGTGCTTGTGGGTCTAAGCCAGTTGTAGGTTCATCTAAAAAAATAATCTTTGGCGTATTGATTAATGTTGTTGCAATAGAAAAACGTTGTTTTTGCCCGCCACTTAGTTCTTTTACTTTGGCTTTAGCTTTATCTCTCAAATTTACTTTATCAAGCAATTCTAAAGCATTCACATTTTGATTGTATAAGCCATTAAACAAATTGATTAATTCAACTAAATTTAACCCTGGGTAAAACCCACTGCTTTGTAGTTGCACACCAATTATTTTTTTAATTTCAACAGCTTTTTTATCTAAATCAAATCCAGCAACAGTAACTGTTCCACTGGTTTTTGTTCTTAAAGTTTCAATAATTTCAAGCGTTGTAGATTTGCCAGCACCATTGGGACCAAGCAAACCAAAAATTTCACCTTCAAATACTTCAAAACTGATGCTTTTTACGGCCTCAAATTCGCCATATTTTTTTACTAAATTTTGTACTGATATTATAGGTTGCATTTATGCTAGAATTATGTAGATAATTATTAAAATAATAAGTGCCAATATAGAAAATAACTTGTTTCCAATTTGTTTATTAGTTATTAATGTGAATATGCTAAGTATACCAATTGCTAAACCACCAATCAGCATTGGCAATGCAAGAAGCTCAAAAACAGCCCCTGTTACAGCAAATTTATAAACATTAAAACTCTTACCAATATACCAAAATACAAGCTCAACCAGACTTAACAAAAAAATAATTATCCCCTTTTTTGAATGTTCCCAACTAATTGAAATATTTATCATAGTTAGTTATTTTAAAATTATTCAGCCATCATCTCATTTACAACTCTTATCACATCTTCAACATTTGGCTTGCTAAAATAATCGCCATCACTACCATAAGCAGGTCTGTGTGCTTGAGCTGTAAGTGTTCTAGGTGCTGCATCAAACCATTTGTAACCACCTTGTTCTTCCATCACTTTATTAAACATATATGCAGCCGCACCACCTGGCACATCCTCATCTACAAATAAAATTCTATTGGTTTTCTTTAAGCTATTAACTATGTTATGATGAATATCAAAAGGTAATAATGTTTGCACATCAATGATTTCACAGCTTACGTTTTGTTTTTCCAAACGTTCAGCAGCTTCGCTAATAATTCTTAATGTAGAGCCATAACTTACAATCGTAATATCTGTACCTTGTTTAATGGTTTCAGCAACACCTAATGGCACAGTAAATTCCATTAAGTTAGCTGGCATTTTTTCTTTTAAACGATAGCCGTTTAAACATTCAATTACAATTCCTGGGTCATTGCTTTGTAGCAAAGTGTTATACATACCAACAGCTTGCACCATATTGCGTGGCACACATACATACATTCCACGAAGTGCATTTAAAATCATTCCCATTGGACTACCACTATGCCACACACCTTCTAATCTATGCCCTCTTGTTCTTATAATCAATGGGCAACTTTGCTGTCCTTTTGTTCTGTAGTGTAGTGTAGCAACATCATCACTTAAAGTTTGAATTGCATATAACAAATAATCTAAATATTGAATTTCTGCAATAGGTCTCAATCCACGAACAGCCATACCAATTGCTTGTCCTGCAATAGTTGCTTCTCTAATACCTACATCAAAAATTCTTTCTTCACCATATTTCTTTTGCAATCCTGCAAAGCCTTGATTTACATCACCAATAAAACCTAAATCTTCTCCAAATGCAACAACCAAAGGGTTTGAAGCAAAAAGATTATCCCAATATTTATTTAAAATTTCATACCCATTTAATTGTTCTGCATCAAAACTTATCCAAGGTTTTACTTCAGTTACACGCATTGCACTTTTAATGCCTTGATTGTATAAATGAGAGTTGAATAAATCTTTATTTTGGGCAACTAATTGTTGATAATAATTTCTAACTTCTTCATTAGATGATGCATCAGTAACCAATTCAGTTGCCAAGCACAAACTTTGCATTACATCTCTACGCAATGGCTCTCGTATTGCAGTTAAATTATTCGCAATTTGTTGTACTTGATGATATATTTCCATATCAGTAACATTCATTGCAGCTATTACTTCTGCTGCTTTTTTTACTTGTTCTTTTATTGGTGATTGAAATTTTTCCCAGGCTCTATTTTTACTATCTCTTACAAAATCTCTTGCTTCATTTTCTATACTTATCAACTCTTCTTCACTTGCTATGGCATTTTCTAAAATCCAATCTTTAAATTTTTTATTGCAATCAAAATGTGCCCTTGTGGTTGTGTAATTTCTTGCACGTGAAAAATAGCAGGTGCGTGTGTTTCTCTCATCTTTTGAATACCTGCTTCAAACACTTCACACATCTCTGCATAATCCCAACCTTTTACTTTATAAATGTGTAAACCGTTGGTATCTTTTTCTTTTTGAAAACCAGACAAAGCATGACTTATAGAGCCTTTTGTTGTCTGATATTTATTTGGAACAGAAATACCATAACCATCATCCCACACAAAAATTGCCAAAGGAATTTGCATTACACCAGCCGCATTTACGCTTTCCCAAAAATGTCCTTCACTTGTGCTTGCATCGCCAATAGTACAAAAGCAAACTTCATTTCCATTATGGCTTAAATCTGTTTTATTCCAAAGTTGTTGAATGTGCCTAAAAGATTTTGATGCTAAAGCCAAACCCACTGCACGTGGCATTTGACCAGCAGTTGGCGATATATCTGCACTAATGTTTTTTCTATTGGCTAGGTCTAAAAAACTACCATTGTCATCAACATTTCTAGTAGAAAAATGAGCTACCATTTGTCTACCAGCACTAAAAGGCTCGTTATTCACATCTGGGTCGGCATACATTTGAGCAAAGAATTGTTCAACACTGGCAAGCCCACTAGCAAACATAAAAGTTTGGTCACGGTAGTAGCCACTTCTAAAATCACCAGCACCAAAACTTTTTGCCATTGCAATTTGAGCTAACTCCTTACCATCTCCAAAAATGCCAAACTTTGCTTTACCAGTAAGCACTTCACGCCTTCCAAGCAAACTTGTTTCTCTGCTAACTTGTGCAATTCTATAGTCTGTCAAAACTTGATGTTTAAAAGCATCATAGCTCAATTCCTCGTTGCTGTATGTAAATGTTAATGTTTCTTCCATAATCAAATATAAACGTTAGAAGGTTTGTAAAATAGTATTGCAAAATAAAGACTATTGACCTTACTTATTTAATATTTATCTACTTCATTATTTGCTTTCTTAATAAAAAATTTGAAGACATATTCAATAACGCAAAAATGAAAATCAAACAAATGCCTGTACTATCAGCAAATATTTGAAATTACATAGTTTACAAATAGACATTCGCCTTACATTTGTTTTTTAAAAATACAATATGAGTAATAACTTACTAAAAAGTAAACGTGGAATTATTTTTGGTGCTTTAAATGACCAATCAATAGCATGGAAAGCTGCTGAAAAATGTTTTGAGCAAGGTGCCTCAATAGTTTTAACCAACGCTCCTATTGCTTTGCGTATGGGCGAAATCAATAAATTGGCAGAAAAAATTAATGCTCCAGTTATTGGTGCAGATGTAACTAATATGGAAGATTTAAAAAATCTTTTTGAAAAATCTATAGAGCATCTTGGTGGTAAAATTGATTTTGTATTGCATAGTGTAGGTATGAGTATGAACATTAGAAAAGGCAATCATTATACAAAACTAAATCACGAATTAGAGTATAAAACACTTGATATTTCAGCTTTAAGTTTACATAGAGTTTGTCAAACTGCTTATGAAATGGATGCAATGAGTGAATGGGGCAGTATTGTAGGATTAACATATATTGCTGCACAAAGAGTATTTCCTGACTATAACGAAATGGCAGATGCAAAAGCTTTACTAGAAAGTATTGCACGTAGTTTTGGCTATCATTATGGTGTTAAAAATAAAGTGAGAATTAACACTATTTCTCAGTCTCCTACAAGGACTACGGCTGGTAGTGGGGTAAAAGGATTTGATGGCTTTATTAACTATGCAGAAAAAATGAGTCCATTGGGCAATGCAAGTGCCGAAGATTGTGCTAACTATTGTGTTACTTTATTTAGTGATTTAACAAGAATGGTAACAATGCAGAATCTTTTTCATGATGGAGGATTTAGCCTTACAGGAGTTACACAAGCTGTAATAGAACAAATGGAAAAATAATTATTTGAATATTTTTATTTAAAAGAAAACCACTTTAAGAGTGGTTTTCTTTTTTTTGAATACTTTAATATAGATTTGAAAAAAAATTAAACCCCCAAGCAACGTTTTTGTCGTTTTTGTTATCTATATAGTTAGCTAACCTTTTTATAAAAATTATCACGCTTCATTCCTTTATGAAAAAAGCATTATTTCTTTTATGTTTATTACTATTTTTTTTTCAAAAAAATAGTAATGCAGCTCACTTAAAAGGTGGATGGATACAATATCAATACATTAGCACAGATTCAAGTGCTAAAACTAATAGGTATAAAATAACAGTTAGACAATATATGTTATGTTCTTCAACGTCGCAACAAGTTGATTCGCCGTCCATTGCATTGGGTATTTTTGATGGATTTACGACATCTCTTTTTAGAACAATTACAATAAATAAAACGTCAACAACTTTTCCAAATAAATCGCAGTTTGACCCCTGTATTACCCCAACACCAACTTTAGGCTCTGTATGTTATAGAATAGATGTTTATGAAACAATAATTGATCTTCCTTTCAAAGATGATGGTTATTACCTATCTGTTCAACGTTGCTGTAGAATTGCTAACATTATTAATGTTTTAAACTCAGATGATTTTGGTTTAACTTATACTAATAGAATTCCAGGAAAGATTTTTAACAAATGGTATGCAAATGACAATAGTCCAACGTTTGCAACAAAAGATACCGTAATCATTTGCCATAATTCCCCTTTTACTTTTGATTTTTCTGCAACCGATATTGATGGGGATTCTTTACGTTATTCTTTTTGTGATGGATTAACTGGCGGCAATAAAGACAACCCAAAACCAACTACCCCTTCTCAACCACCTTATTCTGCTATAGATTATAATCTTGGCTTTAGTGGTACTAGCCCACTTGGTTCTGCTGTAACCATCAACTCAAAAACTGGGATAATAAGTGGCATTGCTCCAGATGCAACAGGAGAATATGTAATTGCTGTTTGTGTTAACGAGTATAGAAATGGAATTTTAATTGGTACAACAAGAAAAGAAATACATATTAATGTTGCCAACTGTCAGCTATCTGCTGCTAATTTAAAACCTACCTATATAACTTGCGATGATAAAAATTTTGTATTTCAAAACGAATCTAGTTCGAGTTCAATAACAGGTTACAAATGGAGTTTTGGAGATGGATTAACCTCTAATCTACCATCGCCTCCACACACTTATGCAGACACTGGCGTATACATACTTAAACTAGTTGTCCAATCTCTTGGATGTACAGATTCTGCTCAAGCAATAGTAAAAGTTTTTCCAGGCTTTGTACCAGATTTTACAGTAAGTGGTTTTTGTTATCAAACTCCTTTTCAATTTAAAAATACCACTTATGCTAAATATGGTTATGTGGATAGTGTTTACTGGGATTTTGGAGAAACATCTTTAAGTACTGATACTTCAACACAAAAAAATCCATTATATAAATACTTGAATGCAGGACAAAGGACTATTAAATTCTACGCCCACAGTAATAAAGGTTGCGAAAAAGATACATTTAAAATTATTGATATTCTTGATAGACCTTCTTTAAAAGTTGCATTTAAAGACACGCTTATTTGTAGCATTGATACGTTACAAATATTGGCTACATCTACACCTAAAGCTACTTTTAAATGGGTTCCACCAAATTATATTTCTAATAATAATATTGCCAATCCTTATGTTTTTCCAAAGGATACAATGCTGTATATTGTTACTGCTACAGATAGTGGTTGTGTAAGTAGAGATACAATAAAAGTCAATGTTCTAGATTATATTACAGTTGATGCTGGACCCAATATCAATTTATGTTTAACAGATAGTTACAAAATGAAAACAGCAAGTTATGCCTTAAGCTATGTGTGGACACCTACCCTAACACTGAATGATTCAACATTAAAGTTTCCTATAGCTACACCTACAAATGCAGTAACTAAATATTATGTAAAAGCCAATTTGGGAAAATGCCAAGATAATGACTCTGTTACTTTATTCACATTTCCATATCCAATAGCAAAAGTTTCAGCAGATACTTCAATTTGTTTCGGTGATTCTGTACAAATCTTTGGTCAAATAAATAACACCAATACACCAACTGCAGATACTTTTTATTGGTCTCCAATACATAGTTTAAACAATTCAAGAATCTTAAATCCAATTGCTAAACCAGATACATCAACTCATTATACGTTAACCTCTCAATTTTTTACTGGCTGTTTAAAAAAAGTAAGAGATACAGTTTTTGTTAATGTAGTGCAACCATTCACAGTTTTTGCAGGCAGAGATACATCAGTAGTATTTAACCAGCCCTTACAATTAAATGCCATTGTAAAATTGGCGACAGATAAACAATTTACTTGGACAGATTTAGCTACCTCATCTGTTTTTGCATCAACGCAAAACCCTATCGTAACTTTTTCTAGCACAGTTGATAGTGTAGTTTATAAAGTTAGAGCATATACCAAAGAAAATTGCTTTGCTTTAGATACTATTAAAATAAAAGTATTTAAAACTATCCCAAGTATTTTTATACCAGATGCTTTTACACCTAATGGCGATGGTTTAAACGATATTATAAAACCAGTTTGTGTAGGTATTACCAAACTAAATTATTTTAATATTTTCAATAGATGGGGGCAAATGTTATTTACAACATCACAAATTGGCAAAGGTTGGGATGGCAAACTTAATGGCACCAAGCAAAACAGTGGAACTTTTATTTATACTGTGGAAGGCATTGATTACTTAGGTAATGTTATTACTAAAAAAGGAACTATTGTTTTGATTCAATAGATATATAAATAACAATGCTAACATTTTTTTTAGCATTGTTATTTTTTTTGACATTTTTACACACTCTTCACCTCAGCCAATAAATCTTGTAATGCTTTTTTTGCATCGCCAAATAGCATTGATGTTTTGGGTTGAAAGAATAAATCATTTTCTATACCAGCATAACCTGGTTTCATACTACGTTTATTTACAATAACTGTTTTTGCATTCTCAACTTCAAGTATTGGCATTCCATAAATGGGAGAACTTGGGTCGTTTTTAGCAGCAGGATTTACAACGTCATTTGCTCCTAATATTAATACTACATCAGTAGATTTAAATTCATCGTTAGCTTGTTCCATTTCCATTAGTTTATCATAACTAACATCCGCTTCTGCAAGCAACACGTTCATATGTCCTGGCATACGACCAGCTACAGGGTGAATAGCATATTTAACTTCAACACCTTTTTCTTCCAATACTTTTTCCAATTCGTGGCAAGTGTGTTGTGCTTGTGCAACAGCCAAACCATAACCTGGAACAATAATTACTTTATTGGCGTAAGCCATAACAGTTGCTGCATCACTTAAAGAAATTTCTTTGTAATTCCCTTGTGCTTTATCACCAGCAGCAGCACCAGCTCTATTGCCTCCAAAACCACCTATTAATACATTACTCAATTTTCTATTCATTGCCTTACACATTAATAAAGTTAAA
>JAPLER010000094.1 GCA_026391115.1 Bacteroidota bacterium
AATCAATTAAGAATGATTGAAGATGCAACAATCATTTATAAAGTTTCAAGAGCTCCTGAACGAAGAATATTCTATATTGATGTAGGTAATTTACCAAAAGGAGTGTATATCACCAGTGTTTATACAACCAAAGGCAATATAAAAAATGAGAAATTAATTGTTTACTAAAACTAAGCAACACAAAATACTTGCAGAGATGTTGCAAGTGAATAGGCTTGTTGGTGATTTTTCTTCAGCAATGTTTTTATAATCGACTATTAGTTAATCCACAATCATTTTAACAAGAAACGTTTGCTTTACTTATTTTTACAAAAAAGTTTACTTTGAGTTTGACAATACATACAAATAGTTTAGTAAAAATTTATAAAAATAGAACAGTAGTAAACGATGTTTCTTTTGAAGTAAAGCAAGGAGAAATTGTGGGTTTGCTTGGTCCAAATGGTGCCGGAAAAACAACTTCTTTTTATATGGTTGTGGGTTTAATAAAGCCAGATAAAGGAACTGTTTATCTTAATAATGAAGATATTACTAAACTACCAATGTATAAAAGAGCACAATTAGGAATTGGCTATTTGCCACAAGAAGCCAGTGTTTTTAGAAAGCTAAGTGTTGAAGATAATATTATGGCTGTACTTGAAATGACTAAATTAAACAAAGCTCAACGACAAGAAAAATTAGAAACATTATTGAGCGAATTTAATTTAAATAAAGTAAGAAAAAATAATGGTGATAGTTTAAGTGGTGGCGAACGTAGAAGAACAGAAATAGCTAGAGCATTGGCAGTTGACCCTAAATTTATTTTGTTGGATGAGCCCTTTGCTGGCGTTGACCCAATAGCTGTTGAAGATATACAATCTGTAGTAGCCAAATTAAAATACAAGAATATTGGTATTTTAATAACAGATCATAATGTAAATGAAACTTTAAGTATTTGTGATAGAGCTTATTTACTAATTGAAGGAAAAATATTTAAACATGGAACTGCTCAGGAATTGGCAAATGATGAGCAAGTAAGAAGATTGTACTTAGGAACTAATTTTGAATTGAAAAGAAAAGACTGGATTATTGATATGGAAAGAGATAATGCAAATAAGATAGATTAAATTATAACTACAAACCCGAACTATCGTGCTGCTGCAAAGCAGTAAGGAAAGTCTGGACAGCATAGAGTAACTTACTGGTGAATAGCCAGGTATTGTAGCAATACAATAACAGATAGTGCCACAGAAAATAACTACCTTGTAGCAATACAGGGAAAAGGTGAAAACGTAGGGTAAAAGCCTACGATGCATTGTAGCAATATAGTGTGTGGGTAAACCTTAAGTGCTGTAATGCCACGTATAGATGCTTTTAAGAGCTACTCGCTCAAAGCTGAAAAGCAAGTATCAGGGTAGGCAGCATGATTTTTACAGTAATGTAAAAACAAGATAAATGATAGTGTAAAAACAGAATCCGGCTTATGAGGTTTGTAGTTTATTTTTCAAAATTTCCGTTGACAAAATCCCAGTTAATTACTTTCCAGAAATTAGAAATGTAATCTGCTCTTTTATTTTGATAACGCAAATAATAAGCATGCTCCCAAACATCTAAACATAATAACGGTGTGCCTTTTAGTTCACTAACATTCATTAAAGGATTATCTTGATTAGGTGTAGACCCAATAACTAATTTACCAGATTTATCTTTAATTAACCAAGCCCATCCACTTCCAAATCTTGATTTTGCAGCATCTGTAAACTGTGTTTTAAAATTATCCAAGCTTCCAAAATCTTCATTTATTTTTCTTAATAAATTATCACTTGGTTTTACATCTGTATTTGGGGTTAAGCATTGCCAAAACATTTCATGATTAAAATGTCCACCTGCATTGTTACGCATTTTGGGCGTGTATTTTGAAATCTTGTTAAGAATATCATACAATGTTTTATGCCTAGTGCCAACTTCGCTTATATAGGCCTCGTTTAAATTTTTACAGTATGTTGCTGCGTGTTTAGTATAATGAATTTCCATTGTTTGTTTGTCAATAGCTAATTCCAAACTATCAAATTTATATGATAATGGTTTTTGCGAAAAGCTATCAAAATTGTCTGTTACACCATCATTTTTTACAGTATGAGCACTAATAATACTTGGCAAAATAGTTTGAGCTAACCCTAATGCTACAGCAGCTTTTGTAGTATTTGAAATGAAATTTCTGCGAGAAGAATTAGTTGTATTGTTCATAATGGATTATTTAGACACCAAATATACCAGTAAATAAAAAAGAGCTTGGATTTATCCAAGCTCTTTTAATGATTTTATATAAAAATTAATTATGCCTCGCTAGCACCTTCAAGCAAAATAGTTGTTTTATTATTTAATACCTCAACAAATCCACTTTGTATAGTGTAACTTTTGGTAGCAGTTTTTGTTTCTAAAACTTTCAAATTGCCTTTACCTAAAGCACTTACCAATGGTGCGTGTTTGTCTAATACTTCAAACAAACCACTAATGCCTGGCATTTGCACACCATAAACATTGCCACTGTATATTTTTTTTTCTGGAGTTAATATTTCTAAAGTCATTGTTGTAATTATTAGTTCATCATTTTCTTACCTTTCTCAATTGCATCTTCTAATGTACCAACAAGATTAAATGCAGCTTCTGGATATTGGTCAACTTCTCCATCCATAATCGCATTAAATCCTCTGATAGTATCTTCAATACTTACAAATACACCTTTTAAACCAGTAAACTGTTCTGCCACGTGGAAAGGTTGAGATAAGAAACGTTGTACTTTTCTTGCACGAGAAACTGTCATTTTATCGTCGTCGCTCAATTCATCCATACCTAAGATTGCAATAATGTCTTGTAACTCTTTATAACGTTGTAAAATTAATTTTACTCTATTAGCACAATCATAATGTTGATCTCCAACAATTGCAGGAGTTAAGATACGAGAAGTAGAATCCAATGGATCAACCGCAGGATAAATACCTAAGTCAGCAATTTTACGACTCAATACTGTAGTTGCATCTAAGTGAGCAAATGTAGTTGCAGGAGCTGGGTCAGTCAAGTCATCTGCAGGTACATAAACTGCTTGTACAGATGTAATTGAACCATTTTTAGTTGAAGTAATACGCTCTTGCATCAATCCCATTTCTGTAGCCAAAGTAGGTTGATAACCCACCGCCGATGGCATACGACCTAACAATGCAGAAACCTCAGAACCAGCTTGTGTAAAACGGAAGATATTATCTACGAAAAATAAGATCTTTAGAATCTTTCAACCCTTGCATATCCACTTTGCTCAAATCCCATCCACCTTCTTCCATACTATGTTTAAAAGCATCACCATATTTCATAATGCCTGCTTCAATCATTTCACGTAATAAATCGTTTCCTTCACGAGTTCTTTCTCCCACACCAGCAAACACAGATAAACCACCGTGTCCTTTAGCAATATTATTAATCAACTCTTGAATCAATACTGTTTTACCAACACCAGCACCACCAAACAATCCAATTTTACCACCTTTTGCATAAGGCTCAATAAGGTCAATTACTTTAATACCTGTAAATAAAATTTCAGACGCAGTACTTAAATTTTCAAATAAAGGCGGTTTGTTGTGAATAGCACGTCCACCTTCTTTACTAAGTTGTGGCAAACCATCAATAGCATCGCCGGTTACATTAAATAAACGACCATTAATTCCATCGCCTACTGGCATTGAAATTGGACGACCTGTATCTGTAACTGCTAATCCTCGAACCAAGCCCTCTGTTCCTTCCATAGCAATAGTTCTAACACTATCCTCACCAAGGTGTTGTTGCACTTCTAGCACAAGTATTTCACCATTTGCTTTTTTAATTTCTAATGAGTTATAAATCTCAGGCAAGGTACCATCAAACTGAACGTCGACAACGGCACCAATAATTTGTTTTATTTTACCAGTAGAAGCCATATAAAAATGTGGTTTTTTAAATTTGGCTGCAAAAGTAGGGAGTTAGGCTTTTTTTAAGGCAAATTAATTGAGGAAGTTTTTTAGAATTTTATTTCAAGCCAGTTATTTTAAATTGAATTATACATTAACACCAAATAAATATCCCACAAATGCCGATAACCCCATAGCAATTGTACC
Organism: Bacteroidota bacterium; assembly: GCA_026391115.1. Classification (GTDB taxonomy): domain Bacteria; phylum Bacteroidota; class Bacteroidia; order Chitinophagales; family Chitinophagaceae; genus CAIVPM01. Next base: position 4,122 of record JAPLER010000094.1, read on the forward strand.
CCAAACTGTAATTCTAAGAATAGCTTTTTTGACATTTGAGCCACCTGTTTTAGCAGATATTGTTCCTAATATTATAAGAAAAATAATAGTGCAACCATACAAGCAATACTCCATAATATTTACTGGGGCAAATAAGGTGACAAGTAATGGCAAAATACCTCCAACAGTAAATGCAGTACCTGAAGCTAGTGCTGCTTGTATTGGATTCGCTTGACTCATTTCTGTTATACCAAGTTCGTCTCTTACGTGTGCACCTAGTGCATCTACAGCTGTTAGCTCTTTGGCTACTTGCAACGCAGTTTCTTTTGTTAGCCCTCTTCTTTCATAAATTTCAGCTAAAATTTGTAATTCCACCTCTGGCATTTCTTCAAGTTCTTTGGCTTCTCTTTCAATATCTGCTTTTTTATTTTTTTTTTGCGAACTTACTGAAACATACTCTCCAGCAGCCATAGATAATGCTCCTGCTACAAGCCCAGCAACAGCGGCTAAGGCAATTGGTGCTCTTGTTGAGCTAGCAGCAGCAACACCTATAGCCAAACTAGATATTGAAATAATGCCATCATTTGCACCCAAAACAGCGGCTCTTAACCAATTGCTTCTGTGTATATAATGATTGTCCAAATAGTTGTCAATAGTTATCATTATGATTTGTTTAAAGTATCTACTGTAACAAGTGTAACAAATTGATTTACAAATATAGTTTGCACTAGATAATGAATATCAACTCTTCACTAGTTGTTGTTTTAATTTTACTCTTATCGAGAACGTTTTTTTTCACACTAAAATAATATCTACTAGGTTAAACCAAATTATCATTATCTTGTCAATGTAAAAAAGATGATTATGTCAGTTACACTTCAACAAAAAAATCAACACTTACTATGGCGTGCAGGTTTTGGTGTAGATTTAAGTGCCATTACCACTGCATCTACATTAAAAACAAAAAATATTCTATCAACACTTTTTGATAAATATAAAGAAACCCCCATTTTAATTGATGTAGCGGACGAATCTTTAAAAAAAATGTATGCCGATGTTGCTGAAAATAATTCAATGAATCCACTTGAAAAAGTGATGGATAAATTTAGTAAAGAACAACGACAGCAAATACAAAAACAAAGTAGAGAAGATATTAAAAAGCTCAATCTTAAATGGCTCGATGAAATGGTAACAACCAACAATCCACTGAGGGAAAAAATGAGTTTATTTTGGCATGGACACTTTGCTTGCAGAGATCAGAACATTTTTCAGCAACAAAATTTGTTGCAAATTATTAGAACCAATGCTTTGGGTAGTTTTAAAGATTTGCTTTTTGGTGTTAGTAAAAGTGCAGGTATGCTTGCTTTTTTAAATAATCAACAAAATAAAAAACAACACCCCAACGAAAACTTTGCACGAGAAGTAATGGAATTATTTACACTTGGTAGAGGAAATTATACTGAAGAAGATATTAAGGAAGCTGCAAGAGCCTTTACTGGATGGAGTTTTAAACTTGGCGGGGAGTTTATTTTTAGAAAAAATCTGCACGATGATGGCAGTAAAACCGTGTTGGGCAAAACAGGAAGTTTTAATGGCGATGATGTATTAAATATTTTATTGGAACAAAAGCAAACCGCAAAATATATTACTCAAAAAATATATAAATACTTTGTAAATGATGTTGTTGATAAAGATAAAGTTGATTGGCTGAGCAAAAGATTTTACAATAGCGATTACAATATTGCCGAATTAATGAAAGATATTTTTAGCAGCGATTGGTTTTATGATGAGAAAAATATTGGAGCAAAAATTAAATCTCCTGTGGAATTATTAGTAGGCATAAGACGACAACTGAATATCACTTTAAATAAGCCAGAAGTGCAATTGATTTTTCAAAATGCTTTGGGGCAAGTATTATTTTATCCACCCAATGTTGCAGGCTGGCCAGGAGGTAAAAACTGGATTGATAGTAGTTCTTTAATGCTTCGTTTACAAATTCCCCGACTGATAAAAGACGACGAAGAACTATTAATTTCTACAAAAACTGACGATGATGTGCAAATGGGAATGATGGAAAAACTTTATAATAAAATGCAAATAGAGATTGCAAAAAAATATAGAATTAGTGCAAAAATAAATTGGGCAGATTATATCAAACTGTTTGAAAAAGTAGAAAGAAACAATTTGTTGAATAATTTAAAATCACTCATTCTACAAACGGATAATAAGTCAATAAATAATAGTGTTGTAGAAAATAATATCAATACATCTAGCCGAGAAGAATATATAAAAACGGCTACAGTAGCTTTAATGAGTTGCCCTGAATATCAATTGTGCTAGAATAATAAAAGGCCTTTATTCTTTTGGGTTTATTCTTTAGTAAGAAAATATTATTATACTAAAAACCAATGACTAAAACCTAAAACATTAATTACAATAACAAATTCAAATATTATGAATCTTAGTAGAAAAAAATTTTTAACAACCACAAGCCTTGCTACTGCCAGCTTTATGGTGCCTAAGTTTTTAAAAGCATTTGAAACTACAAACAATAAACTTGTGCCACCAGGCAATAAAGTTTTGGTTGTTCTTCAATTAAGTGGTGGCAATGACGGTTTAAATACTATTATTCCTATAACAAATGATATTTATTATAGAGAGCGTTCTAAAATTGGAATTGAAAAATCAGCAGCAGTAAGGCTTACAGATGATGCTGGTATTCACCCTGAATTAAAATCGTTAGCAGATATTTATAATGATGGTGGAATGGCAATTATCAATAGTGTTGGTTACCCAAATCCAGATAGAAGTCATTTTAGAAGTATGGATATTTGGCATAGTGCGAGTAATAGTAATGAGTATGTAAATACTGGCTGGCTTGGTAGATACCTAGATGCACAATGTAATGGTTGTGATAAACCAACTCAAGCTTTGGAACTTGATGATGTGTTAAGCCTTGCTCTAAAAGGAGAGCACGAAAAAGGATTGGCATTTAAAGACCCAAAAAGATTATTCAACACCAGTCAGGCAAAGTACTTTAAAGATTTAAATGCAAACCATCACGATGATGAAAAGCCTGTAGATTATTTGTATAAAACAATGGCAAATACCATAAGCAGTGCTGAGTATATTTATAAACAAAGTCAGTTGCATCCAACAAATGCAACTTACCCTACAACAGAACTTGGCAAAAATTTAAAAACAATTTCATCATTAATTCTTAGTGATATTAATACGAAAGTTTATTATGTAAGCATAGGTAGTTTTGATACACATGTTAACCAACAAGCTCAACAACAACGATTATTCAAAGAAATGAATGATGCCATTGATGCATTTGTAAAAGACTTGAAAGCTAATAACAGATTTGATGATGTAATGCTAATGAGCTTTAGCGAATTTGGACGAAGAGTAAGTCAAAATGCTAGTGGAGGAACCGATCATGGCACAGCCAATAATATGTTTTTAATAAGTGGAGGATTAAAACAAAAAGGGTTAATAAATACTTTGCCAGATTTAAGCGACTTGCAAGATGGCGATTTAAAATATAAAGTTGATTTTAAAGATGTTTATGCAACCTTGTTAAATAAATGGTTGGGTGCAAATGACAAAACTATTTTAAACAAACAGTTCAATATGATGGATTTTGTGTAAGCAAAAATTTTTCAAAGTAAAAAAGCTTCCTCATCTCGTCGGCAAGCAATTTTGAAAAAAATTACCCAAAAACACCAGTTGATTGTACAGCACTCAAATAATTTTGTAGAGCAATTTCTGGATGTTCGGCTTCATATAATCCTCTACCAATAATTAAAAAATGAGAGTGTTGTTTTTCAATAGCAAATTGTGGTGTATTAAATTGTTGTCCTTTACTGTCACCACTTGCACTTAAATGAATGCCTGGCGTAAATTTAAGCAACGGATTATCCAATTTTGTTGATTGACACACAGCACCAACTACACAATTGTATTTTCCAATAAACTCCTTGCATTTAGCAATATAATGAGCATCAGTTAATGCTCCTTTACTACTCATTTCAAGTATTGGTATTAAAGCTGGTTTATTTTCTTCATTCCAATCTTCAATAGCTTTTAGTGAAGCTTCTCCAGCAATAACGTGTATAGTTACAAAATCGGCCCAACTAGAAATATGATGAATGCCTTTACTTATTTGTAATAGTTGTGTGTTACCAATATCAGCAAATTTTCTATCTTCAATCAACATAAAGTTATGTTGTTGAGACAAGTTTTTTAAGTCAGTAATAAACTGTTCTGTAAAATCACTCACAATATCAATATGTAATTTTGCAGCACAAATATTTTTGCCAATTTTATCCAAAAAATCAAGTATAGCTTGTGTTGTAGTTAAATCTACACTAGCAATAATGCTAGATTTTTTTGCGTGTGCAATGTCAAGCAGTTGCTGTGCTTTGTGGTTTTTATGTGTTACAGGCAAATGAAAATGTTCTTCATTTTTTTTACTACTCACTATTTGCGAAGCAGCTAAAAAATTAATTACAGATTGATAAACATTTTCTTCAATTTTATTTTCTTGATGTAGTACTTGCATTAAGCTAGACATACTAAACAACGCCTCAACATTGTAGCCTTTTTGTTGTAGTTTTTCAACACCACCTTGTTCTCTATTTAATACTACCAATATTTTTTCAATCACCAATCCTTCGGTCTCCAATTCAACAATTGTTTCTTCAAGGCTAATGCCACTCGTAATCACATCTTCAATTAAAATAATTTTATCGCCTTTATTAAATTTTCCTTCAATTATTTTTTTGCCACCGTAGCTTTTTGCTTCTTTTCTTTTAATGAGCATTGGCAAATGATTGTGCAATGAAATTGCAGTTGCCATAGGTAATGCAGCATAAGGCACACCACAAACTCTATCAATATTATTAGGTATTTTTTCTTGAAAAAGAATAGCTAAATCTTGCAACAAATTAGGGTAAGAAACCAATTCTCTTAAATCAATATAAATTGGCGATTGTTGCCCACTTTTTAAAGTGAAATTTCCAAATTTAATACATTCAATATCTACCAAACTACTTAAAAAACTAGAATAAGTTACCATATTGTTACTTTGTGTTTGGGTGCAAATATTGGTTTATAATCCTTTACTTTGTAAAAAAAAATCTTGT
>JAPLER010000352.1 GCA_026391115.1 Bacteroidota bacterium
AACAAGGATAGTATTTATAATTTTATTTTTGAAGAACTAAAACTTGATAAAATTGTTCAAGATACTATTGATAAAGACTTTCCTCACACTAGTCATTTTGTTTTATTGGATAAAGATTATCAAATGCGTTGGCGTTTAGGGCAGGCTTATAATGGTTTAGATACAGCATCTATGGCTATGCTTTCAAGAGACATTGGATTATTGTTACTAGAAAAAGATAAAAGTAAACCATCAACTTTATTTAAAGAAATATTAAGCCTAAGTTGGTTGTGGCTAATAATAGTTTTGTGTGTGTTTGTGTTTATGTTTATATTGAAAAGAAGTAGAGATTAGTGACTTAATGAAGCTTTTCATTTTCCTGATGTCTTGTTTTATCTCTGCTCGTTTTCTTTTCAAAATTTTTTTGTAAAGCATCAGTAAGGTTAATGCCAGTTTGATTGGCCAAACAAATTAAAACCCACAATACATCAGCCATTTCATCACCCAAATCTTTTTCTGCTTCGTTGTTTTTAAAAGATTGTTCGCCATATTTTCTAACCATTAGCCTCGACAACTCTCCTACTTCTTCTACTAAAATACCAAGATTGGTTAACTCGTTAAAATATCGAACACCAATGGTTTTTATCCATTCATCAACTTGTTGTTGAGCTTGATTGATTGTTAAGTCTTGTTGTTGCATTTGGTTTTATGTTTTGCCACTAGGGCACAAGTTTTATAAAGGAATATTTCTATTCAGTTTATTTAAATGAAGATTTTGAAGATTAATGCTAAAACTGATTGATTTCAAAAATTTATTGTCTTGAAGATATAAATCATTGTAATCTCTAAACACTTTACTCATTATTAACGGAGCATAAATATTTACAACATTGTTCAACAAACTTAATTGCAATCCTCCTGTAAATAAAAACCTTCCATTGGCATCATTATTTTTCCAAGCTTCGGCATAAGTACCAATATCTGCATATAATTTAAGTGCTGGAAACGTTGGTATATCTGCATTTAAATTTAATGCCATTAACCAATCATCTGTTTTACCAACAGGGCTCACATAATCCATTCTTGTTTTAAAAAAGCCATCACGTTCCATTATTTGCTGGCCTTTCCAACCACGTTGTTGCTCGCTTCTTCCAATAAAATAATCGCTGTAGGTATAATCCTCTTCGCCACTTGTGCCAATTAAGTTAAACCAATAGTTGTAATTATGGTATTGAACAGTTGACGTTTTTTGTTTCAAATAAATAATTTTTCCAGCAAAAAATCTGGCATTAATACCGTCATTTCTTTTGCCATAATTAAAAAACTCTTTGGCTGTAAAACTCAATCTCAGCAAGTCTTCTACTTGGTCTATATTAAAATTTAAGTTGTAAGGATATAAAACCCTATTATCAAATTTTGTGATGTATAATCTGTTGACATATGATTTTGTATTGAAAGTATAATTGGTGTCTTTATTGATATAATTTACATCTTGCTTGTTTAAATAAAATGTTTTAAAACCAATAACTGTTCTTTGAGTGCTTCGAAAATCCTTATCATATAAGGTAAGTTTTACACTTGGTACAATCCTTTGTAGGTTTAGGTGTTGACTAAATTCTTTATTGCCTTTTTCGTCAATTACATTAAAATCTTTATAAGTATAATTTTGATAACTTGTACTTAACTCCAACCAGTATTTCTTATTATAAATATTATAAGATGCTCTGCCAAATAGGTTTATTCTATTACTTGTTAAACCAATGCTAGGATTTGCAAAAAACTGAAACTTAGGCAATGGCAATTGATAGTTGTGTAATGCAATTCCTAGTCTTATCCCATCATAATAATTGCCAGAGACAGTTGGCGTAATTGATAAGTTATTAAACTTACTAGCATCATTAGTTGGCAAAAACAATCCTACTTTAAATGTTTTTTTCTTAGGCTCGTTAAAAGGTTTGTTATTATATAGCTTAGCAAAATGTTCATCAATATTTTTATCACTTACTTGCTCAACTACAGCTTTAAAGTCTTGTGGATATGGGTGCTTAAATTTCCATTGCTCGTAGTAAGTTTTCATTACACTATCAAACACATTTTTACCAAGAATAGCTTCCAACTCCTTCATCCAATAAGCTGCTTTTTCATATACAAACAAGCCATACATTTCTTTGGCGTAAGCCATTGCAGTAGTATCAATAGGATAATTTTTATGAATATTTATCATTGTATTGAACGCCATATTCATACCATCAAACTCCTTTGTAGGCTTATGTTTCATTGAAGCTAATACTTTAGGGTCTGTAATTTTATTTTCATTCCATTTTCGTTCATCATAATAAGTATTCATTCCTTCATCCATCCAAGGGTGTACACGTTCATTACTTGCCAAAATGCCATAGAACCAATTATGACCTAGCTCGTGACTAATGGTAGATTGCATCTCATAACTACTATCTTTTATATTAATGTAAGTAATGGTAGGATACTCCATTCCATCGTTATTGTTTTGCTTGCCTACTACTACTGTAGCAGTGTTGTAAGGATACTCACCAACCCAATTGCTATATTTTTTTAAAGTAGATTTGAT
>JAPLER010000408.1 GCA_026391115.1 Bacteroidota bacterium
AATAATAGATTCCAATATTTTCATATTATTAGTGCCAATTGTATCGATAAATATCTTATCTATCTTGATAGCATCTACATTTATTTCTTGCAAGTAAGAAAAACCGCCGTACCCGATTCCAAAGTCATCAATTTTTATTTTATGACCCAATGCTTTAAGTGCATCAACATATCTAGCAACAATGTTAAGGTTATGTAATGGCTGTCTTTCTGTGATCTCAAAACAAATACCACCACTGCATCCTTTAATTCTTTTCATATGGTTTAGTAGATCATCACTCATGAAATGCTTGGCACCAATATTAATACTAAACCAGAGTTGATTACGTGCTGTGATGAGGTTTTTATCTTTACATACTTGGTTTATTAGTTGCGTTGTCAAAGTTAATAGCATGCTGTCATTAGATTCAATATAATCAATAAAAGATGAGGGGTAAATAATCTCACCATCAGAGCGAACCCAACGAACAAGAACCTCGGCTCCTATAATTTCATTGCGAACCGAATCAACAATTGGTTGATAGTACGGGACGAACTCATTATTTTTCAATGCCGTTGAGATTAATTTTTCATACGATAGAGGCCTTTTAACAAAAACAAAAACAAAAACAATCCAAATAAAAAATAAAAGAAGACCACCAAGCAAGAGTGAAATCAAGTATGCATAACGATTATACCAACTCGAAATTTTATCTGAAAGTAACTCGGTCGGTGTAATCAATGCATTGAAGTACTCTCCCTGCTGACTTACAGCTTCACCCCAGATAGAGAGATTTTTATTACCTTTGAATATTGATGCATGACTATTGTTCACATTAGAGTGAACTGTCACACTAAAACAACCATCACATAACACTGACAACACAGAGTCAATCCAAGCATTGTTTAAAATAGCATATAACAGCCCTTTGTTCGATTTATGTACCACAATATACTCACTACCTCCTCGCGATGTAGAGTCAATATAAAGACCATTAGCATTTTTCTTATAAATATAATCAAGTTTCGAGCTATATAAATCAACGCCACTAGATGAACAACGAGCATTAGTGGTAATAATGCCGAGCACTCGAATATATTTATTATAATACTTTGAGTCCCTAAGTTGAGATACATCACTATTGTTGCATTGATAATCAAGAGATTGCGGTAACGTTCTAAGCATGTTCTCAATTGCAAGCTCTCTAGAGTGTGCAAGAGTAGATAACTGTTTGGTTGTATAATTTACTGCTTCAGTCATTATTACATGTTTAATGGAGCCCTGATAGATAAAAGCTAGTAATGATGGAAAAATAAAAACAATAGATGATATAAATAGTAAATTAAATATTAATATTTCTGATATTAATAAATTTATATTATAAATTTATTTTTCTATAGCAGGTGTTCCAAGATAAATTCCTGGATTATTTATATTTTTTACAACTCCAGAATTAAGTCCAATAATAACATTTTTACATATAGATACATTTTCTTTAATACTAGAATTAGTACCAATATATACAAAATCATTAATATTGCAAT
>JAPLER010000298.1 GCA_026391115.1 Bacteroidota bacterium
CCTGTTATATTAACTTTTGCAACAATGTCTTTAGCTTCCTTTAGCTTAATAACACTTGGGTCATCCTGTGGTACATTAATAGATAGGAAATAAAAGTTTATAATTTCTAACCCAAATTTTTTAAACTCTTCATTAATATTGATATGGCAGAAAACAGACAATTCCTCCAAATAAATATTAATTTCTAGAATAGATATTTTTTCAATAGCAAGTTTCTTTGCTATCTGAATCGTGAGAAATTGAATTATCTTACCCTTAAAGTATTCTTGTATTTTGGTAGCAGAATAGTTTGGTAAATTACCAACAAGAGTTTCTAAGAAAATACGAGGATTAGCTACCTTAAATCCATATTGTCCGAATGCCCTTACAGGAATAATAATACCATATTTTGGGTCTTCCAGCATAATAGGATTAGTAGTACCCCACTTATTATCAAGTTTAGCCAATAAATTCACATACCAAACCTCCGCCTGAAAGGGAGTATTACCTCCAAAAGGTAATTTGATTAATGAATTGAGTATGGGAATATTGTCCGCTTTTAATGTATGAGTGCCACTAGTAAACTCATCGCAAATGCCCCCATCTTTTAAAAAAAATGCATGCTGAGATGGATTAACGACTAACTGTGTTCCAATCCTTAAATCTGAAGAAGGAAATTGCCAAACAAATTCATCTTCTTCAGCTTGATATTTTACAACATCTATTATGGCCATTTTAATATTATTATTCAAATTTAAACTATAGTTATGCTATTTAATTCCAACTAAAAATTTCATTAATTATTTTTATCTTTTAAGGAAAAATTGTAATTGAAATTGTTAAAACTGTTTTAATTCATTCTAGTACATACCCAGCTCTTAAAGGCTGTAAGAAACAACAGTTTTTTAATAATTACAAGATTAGATTATTTTACACTCTGTGACAAATATGTAATAATTACTTTGAATTAAGGTATACAAGCTAAATTTATTTTTTTGCTAAGTTGCTCGTGAGTTGGATAAACAAGCTCAAGATATTTATAAAGAAAAATTATGTGAATATTTTACAAAGCTAATAACAAGCAAACGCTATTTGTGAAAAGTATAACATCCTTATTAGATAAATCGTCACAACTAAACATTTTGATGGGGTATATAATTGAAGGGATAGTTCGTGGCTATAATAATTTCTAATTCAGCATAAATTATTCAAAAGTGCACTTAGAAATGACACTTAGAGAAACAAAAAAGGGCTTCAATTTCTTGAAACCCTTTGTGGTATTGGTGGGAGTTGATGAGGCGAAATACCCACCAGCTATTTCAAATACATTGTAAATAGATTACAATTTGAAATCTGATTATTGTAAAAAATAAAATTTATGGAAAAGCAAGCAACAATTCAACTTAAAACAAATTCTTTCGGTCTTTTTAATGATGGCGATATATACATCAATGTGAAACGAATTTTCTTTGCTTACCACCAAATTATCCCAAATGTTAAGTCAATTGTTAATGTTGATAATAATAAATTCAGAAA
>JAPLER010000072.1:0-2348 GCA_026391115.1 Bacteroidota bacterium
CGAGGTAATAACTATATTGGTGACTTTCTAAATAATCTTCCCAAGTTTGATTAGAGTTCAAATTTTTAGGATTATAAACAACTCTTTTAGCAAGATTTTTTCTTAAATCAGGATAATAGACCCAGAAATAAGGAAAATTTTGACCAGGAATAACTTTACCATTTACTACTAGTGGGCCCATTGGAGCAATAGCAATAATTCTCCTTACAAGTTTAGAAGCTTCTTTATCAAAAAATATTTCTTCTAACAATTGAAACTGATAAACAGAGTCAACAGGAAATTCTTTTTTACCAACAGATAACCCAATAACATTATTATCTAGATCATAAATTTGATTTGTATCCATACCACCAGTACACTTTTCTCTAACTTCTTTTTTTTATAACTCTTTTCTAAAATCATAATGCTCAAATGCAGCAACAGAGTCTTCTAATATTGAACGTACAAGAATTGCAAAGAATAAGTTATTGCCACCATCTTCTTTGTACATAAAAGGTTGATTGATTTTTTCTCTAGTATCTATCACTTCCCAAACTTTATGTCTAAAAATAGCATCATCTTCTCTAACGAAATCCCAACTTAAAGGAGTCCTATCTTTGGTTTGATCTATTATTGAACTAGTATTTCTTAAAGATGGCTTAATAGTATCTGATAAAGGATCGCCACCTGCTGTTTTTTGGTAAGTGATAGGCAAATTTTTATCGAATCCACTTGAAGGTTTGCCTTGTGGTGGTTGAGAGGTATTTGATTTCGCTCCTCCGCCAAAAGGATCACTGCCTCCGCCCCCAGCAAAAGGATCATTTGACGCGGGCTTTGATGCACCAGTAGCGTTTGTTGTAGCCGTTTGAGTTTTTGGCGGTTGAGTATTACCACTACCACCACCAAAAGGATCATTCGATGCAGGTTTTGTGGCAGGATTCGTTCCAGTACCAAAAGGGTCTTTTGCTGCTGGTTTTGTAGCAGCAGGTTTTGGCTTTGCTCCTTTTTTTTGAGCATTCGATTGATTTACAAGTAATAAAGAACCTGCAATCAAAAGTGTCTTTAAAAATTTATTATTCAATTTCATATATTACTAGATACTAATTACTTAAACTAAAGCCCATAGAACCTTCTAACTTTCTTTTTCCATCTGGACCTTCAACCCATATATCTTGTATTGTGATAGAAGAACCAGCCTTTGTCATATCAAGATAACCTTTAACATCTCCGTCAAAATAGGCACCATCTACAACTTTAAACTTAGGGCCAGTATTTTCAAAGCCTCTACCACTACAAATAATTGTATATTTAGATACATTAAATTTAACGCCTTGGAATACAAATTCACCCATATCTGCCCTGATACCAGCCTGTGCAACAAAAGAGTTACGTGCAACAGTACCTCCACCAAATGGTCCAACCTTAGGGGCTGGGTCTGGAATACGTTTTACAGGAAACTTAACCGTACTAGTTTTTCCGCCTGCAACTGCAACAGTTATTGTTGCCTCTTTACCTTGACCAGGATTTGCCTCAAAACTACCAGCATTATCCTTTTTTGTTAAAGTACCGTTATCAATTGATGCTTGTATTTTCTCAGCACCAACACCAGTAATTGCTATAGGATTAGCTATACCACGATATAAAACATTCACAGCCGTAGCACTTACATTTACACCTGTTGGAGCTCCTACTGTATATTTAATTTCCTTATCAGCTGTACCTTGAGTTCCATCTGGTTTTATATAAGTAAAATGTACTTTTTTTGAGTATGCACCAGTTGCACCTGCTTTAAACTTTAATTCAGCAACTCCTTCAGGATTTAGAGCGACGCTAGCACCATCTATCGAAATATTGGGCTTTGCATCCTTGCTGAAAGCCCCAATTCCTGCACGAATTGTAATTTCTTCGCCAGGCATTGTGTATTCAGTACTTTGGCTAGTAATTGCCGCAACATCATTAAAAATAATTTTAACTTTTCCTACTTGTTGATGACACCATTCTACAACTTGTGAAGAACTATTTTTTACATCATTTTCAAATTTACTTAGTATTGTTAGTGCAGCAACTGTTGGGGTCATATGAAAATAAGTTTGATTCCAATCTTTATTTTCAGGTGTAGTTAAATCTATTGGCAAAGTACTTCCAAATGCTGTTTTAATTTCAGGATGTAATGCTAACAATTTATCTTTAAATGTTTGCAATTTTGCTTTTAAAGCATCGCCCTTTCCACCACCTTGACCTTCGTGACCAATAAACAATCTTGTTGCAGCTTCTAAATCATCTTCTTTAAAAAGATCCTCTCCCTTTTCGTTTTTGCCCATCTTACCGAGACCAGCTTCGGTTTTCAATTCAACTTTTAATTGTTCTAA
>JAPLER010000072.1:2405-13162 GCA_026391115.1 Bacteroidota bacterium
CCTTAACCACATCTTCGGACATTTTCTGAGCTTGATCTGCAATAGGTTTCCATTCAGCCGCTTTTGCTTGTGTTTTAGGATCTTTCAATAATTCTTCAAAAGACTCCATAACACTTTTGTCTTTATTATCAACACTCCTATTAGCAGTCATTAAACTTCTGTCAACAGTTTTGAACGCATTTAATATTTCAGATGATACGTTTAATGCAAGTAGTGCTGTTAACACCAAATACATTAGGTTAATCATCTTCTGCCTAGGTTCTTTAGGTAATGACATGTTTTTTAATTATTTAAATTATTTACGAATATTTTTAATTTATCTAAGGATTGCAACTATAGCTACTATACTATCTTCCTTGCATTGCAGTTAACATATTACCATAAACTGAATTCAATTTAGTTAAGTTGGTTGCTAAGGCTGCAATTTGATCTTTTGCTTTAACTGCATCTTCAGCTGTATTATTCATAGCAGCAGATGCTTGAGCCAATTTACCATAGAATTGATTCATTGTTTTCAAATGGTTGTTGCTTTCTTGTAATTCTAGTTCGTAAATAGTATTTAAAGAAGATAAATTTTTAGTTAGTACTTGTACTTGACTATGAAACTGCTTTGTAGTTTCACTAGCTGCATTAAATGCTTGAAAAGTTCCAGCAGCTTGATTAACAGAAGTAGCTACAGCGGTTAATGCACTAGTTGCATTTTTAGTACTTGCAGTAAAATCGCCTGTAGATTTCACAACATCACCTATCTCTCCCATTTTATCCACCGTGGTTCCTAATTTTTGGAACCCAGCACTTAATTTACCCAAATTAGCAGGTGTAATATCAGCTTCAGTTAACATTTTTTCCATAGATTTTAAAGCAGGGTTACCTTTATCTACGTTCTCCATTCCAGGAATATGCACTTCGTGCTCATCCATAGCTGGATATATAATATATAGAATACCATAAGTTAAAAACAATACAGCCTCTGTTGTAAGACCAATCTTCAACATAATATCTGCAATTGGGGAGTGTAATATTTTTTGAAGTGCTCCGTAAATTACTACTGCTGCTGCAACAGATACGAAAATGTCCATAAACTTGTTAACCTTTGGTGGGATTTTTGCTGCCATAACTTTTTTGTTTTAGTTTTTGTTTTTTATTTTATTTATGAAAATTCGCACTCGAACTTTTATGGAGTGCAAGGTAAATTTTTATTTTGAAAAAATGTAATTTGAAACTGTTATAAATTTGTTAAAAATTTATTTAGAACGAGGTGCTAAATCTATCACACATCTAAATCCAATATATGATTTAGCAGAATCTTGATATTCAAATGCTCTTGTACTAGTTTGTAAATAAAATGCAATATCTTTCCAGCTACCTCCACGTATAGTTTTACGTTTCATATATGGCGGATCACTATCTTTTGCATCGTATCTTAAATCAGGACTCATTTCATTAAAGAAATTGTAAGATCCTTCATTGTAATAAGAGTTAGTCCATTCTGCAACATTACCACTCATATTATACAAACCATAATCATTTGGCCAATAAGCATCAGCTCTTACGGTGTAGAATCCACCATCTTCTGCATAATTACCACGCCCAGGTTTAAAATTAGCTAATAGACATCCTTTTTTATTACGTGGGTAATAGTTACCCCAAGGATACATACTATTTGTACGAGACCCACGAGCTGCATATTCCCACTCAGCTTCGCTTGGTAAACGATAATTGCTTTCGATAGCTAATTTTCTTTTATTTAACATTTTATCTTGAACAACAGTTCTCCAATGGCAAAATGCTTTGGCTTGTTTCCAAGTTACACCAACAACAGGGTAATTACCAAATGACGGATGTGCATAATATCTTTTAGTCATTGGCTCGTTGTAAGCATAAGAAAAATCTCTCATCCATACCAAAGTATCAGGATAAACAGGTACTCTTTCACGTGCAATAAACTTTGTTCTAGCAACACCTTTATTCTCACGTCTTGCTGCTTCAGATAAAACGAACTCTTCAGAACGATATACTAACTTGTCAGGATCAATTTCAATACGACCATATAATCTTTGATCTGGAGATAAAACCATTTTGTCTCCTAATTTTTCAATTTGCTTAGAATCATATTTTAAAGACTGCCTAGCTTTAGTCCAATCAATTGCTTGATTAGAATCACCAGCCGCCCCAGGACCACCTTTAGCAACAAAATTTAATTCTTTTGCAGCCATAGAATCTCTTACCCAATTAACGAAAGAACGATATTTATTATTTGTAATCTCAGTTCTATCCATCCAAAATCCGGGGATAGATACTTGACGATTACGTTGATTAAGATTATAGTTTACATCTTCATCACTAGGTCCCATATGAAATGTTCCAGGAGGAATGTAAGCCATACCATACGGAGCTCCCATACTTCTTAGAGAACTTGGTGCAGTTCCGTGAACTTGACCATCTGCATCGTATAAATCTTTCATCTGTTCTTTTCCTTTATTACCACATGAGGTAATAAATAAAGAAGTTGAAGCGAGGCAAACTACATAAAAGATATTCTTCATCATTATAACTTAATTAAATGGTGACGACAAAAATAGGGACATATATAGCAAACTACCAAATATGTACTTACTTAACTGTAAAAAAATAGGTAAAATTTATACGATAAAAAGTTGTGTTAATTTTTAAAATTAGCAACGATTCTGTTCAAATCGGGTGCAATATATAGTAATTAAATGTTATAAAAAACTAAAAAATTTTCTATACTACTGAAGGACGGTAAACAGGTTTGATTTTGACATAAATAAATAGTTAAATCTTCGGTGCTTTTTTTACCAAATAAAATAGGCAAATCTTTCTGATTATCATTGTGCCAATAAACCACAACTTTATTAGGCTGATATACTTCTATGATATGCAATGCTGCTGCATTTGCTTGACTACCACTCACCACTATTTCTTTAAGAGATTTTATATTATTTTGCAACAATATTGCCCATACACAAAACGAGTTAGGATATTTAATAATCGCCTGTTCTAAACAACTAATCATTGCAAGAAAACGTTTGCGTATTTTATCGTCATTAAATACTATTGATAAGTACTGTAAACAGTGCCCTAAGACTGCATTTGCACTTGGCGTCGCTCCATCATACACTTCAATTTTTTGAGCAATTATATCTTTTTGATTTGTTACTGTATAATTGAAAAATAAATTTTCATTATCACTAAAATTTGCTTCTACAAATAATAACAATTCTTTAGCCTTAAACAAATAATTTAAGTTGCCTGTAATTTCTTGCAAATGAATTAATGCCCATATTAAATAAGCATAATCATCTAAAAAAGCAATATTATAGGCTATATTATTTTTATAGCAATGAAAAAGTTGTTCTTTATCCATCATTTTAGTTAAAACAAAGTCAATATTCTTTTCAGCAATATTTTTATAATGAGATACACCTGTTGCAGCATAAGCTTTACAGTAAGCAATATTTATTAAAGCATTCCAACTACACAGTGTTTTATCATCTAATAAAGGTCTTATTCTTTCCGCTCTTTTTTTCAAAAGCAGTTGCTTGCATCGTTCTATTTTTTCTTTCAAAACAATAACAGCAATATTTTTTTCAACTGCAATATTTTCTATTGTTTTATCAAGCCATAAAATATTGGTATGTTCCCAATTTCCTATTTCTTCAACTTGATAAATTTCACAAAAAAGTGCAGCATCTTCCAACAATATATTTTCTATTTCTTGTTTACTCCAAGTATAAAATTTTCCTTCTACTCCTTCGCTATCTGCATCTAAGGCACTATAAAAAGCAAACTCTTCACTCATCATTTCTCTTTCAATAAAAGCTAGTGTTTGCTCAATCGTTTCTTTATAAAGATTTTTCTTTGTTAATTGGTACGCTTCGCTTAAAACATTTATCAGTAAAGCATTGTCATACAACATTTTTTCGAAATGTGGTGCAAACCATTTTTCATCTACACTATACCTTGAAAAGCCACCTGCAATTTGGTCATAAATTCCACCCAAAATCATTTTATCTAAACTTAATAGTGCTTGCTGCAAAGCATTTTCATCTTTTGTAAAATGATAATGGCGAAGTAAATATTGAATAGAAAATGTTTGTGGAAATTTAGGTGCATTGCCAAAACCACCCCAGTTTTTATCTGCATTTTTTAACAAATTCTGAGCTATTATATCCAACGTTTCGTCATTAAAACTACTACTACCAGATGAGGTGTTTTTTGCAAATTGATTACTTCTATTAAGATGTTCTGTTAGCTTTTCAGCTTGCATTTCAATTTCTTGTTTTTTTCCATTAAACGACTTGCTCACTGCTATCAAAGTCTCTGTCCAACTCATTCGTCCATAAGCAGCAATTGGGGGAAAATAAGTACCCCCATAAAATGGTTTTAAGTTGGGTGTAAGAAAAACATTTAAAGGCCACCCACCACTACCTGTCATTGCTTGCACAGCATCCATATAAATATGGTCTAGGTCTGGTCTTTCTTCTCTATCTATTTTAATATTGATAAAGTGTTCATTCATTATGGCAGCAGTTTTTTCATCTTCAAAACTCTCTCTTTCCATAACGTGACACCAATGACAACTGCTATAGCCAATACTTACTAAAATAGGTTTATTTTCTTGTTGTGCTTTTTGCAAAGTTTCATCACTCCACATTAACCAGTTTACAGGATTATGGGCGTGTTGTTGTAAGTATGGAGAAAGTGAGTGAATCAATTGATTGGTGTGTTGCATTGCAATATTTTGTTATACAAATAACTATCATTAAAAATAATTCTAAAAAAAAGTTTACAAGACAGGCAACCTTTTTAAATAAAATATCGAAGTAATTAATAGAGGTTGAAAATTGCTAATCAATAGCGGGGGTTTTTCAAATCAAAGAGAGGTGTTTCTACATCTCTCTTTTACTTTGCATTATGGAAAATGAAATTGAACAAAAAATCTGGGAAATATTAGAAACTGTTTGCGACCCAGAAGTGCCTGTTTTAACCATTATAGATTTAGGTATTGTAAGAAATGTTACAATTAGAAAGAATACAGTATTAATCAATATTACATCTACATACACTGGCTGCCCTGCAATGGATATGATTACTATGAATATTAAACTGGCTTTGGCTGAAAATGGTTTTAAAAATATTGAAGTAAAACAAGTGCTAACACCAGCTTGGACAACAGATTGGATGACTGAAAATGGTAAACAAAAGTTGAAAGAATATGGTATAGCACCACCACAAAAAAATAGTAGAGAAACGCCAGATACTGGTATTGAGTGTCCTCAATGCAACTCGCTTGATACTATTTTGATAAGCGAGTTTGGGAGCACTGCATGCAAGGCTCTTTACAAATGCAATACTTGCAAAGAGCCTTTTGATTATTTTAAGTGTTACTAATTAGTGCTTACTTGCAATAAAAACAAAACCTCAACTATTGCTAATTGAGGTTGTTTCTTTTTTTGGTTAATATTCCTAATTCCCTGTTACTGGTCTTCTTTTATTTTTTAAAGTTTCTAATATTTGTTTTTGACGTTCTTTCTCATTTTTTTGGGTAGCTTGATCTACGTTGTTTTGTGATATTTCTTCTTCAATTTTCTTTTTCTTTTTTAATAACGAAACACCATCTTCTTGCAGGTTAATATATTTCTTTTCAGCTTTCTTGGCAACTTCTTCTTGTGCTTCTATTTGCAATTCTAAATCGTAAGCAGCTACAACGTCTCTTAAGCTAGTCAAGTAAACACGAGTATTACCAATTAACGATGCATCTTCTACATCATTAGCAAAATTTTCAAAACCTTTACTTATTAAAAAAGTTACTACAGCAGTGCCTTTTTCTTGTCTACTTTTTCTTTCCACCATCATATAAATATCGTGTGGTTCTGTGCCTAGTTCTGTTATTAATACAGCAGGATACAAAATAAAACCTTTGGTCTTTTTACCTTTATACCCCATTTTCTCAAAGTTCTTATCAATAGCATCCTTCACAACATCTTCATCATATGGAATTTCGCCAATAACAGCTGGTACTTCTTTTTTATTAAACTCGGCTGTGCCAAAACGTGTTTGCGAAAAACTGCAAATACCCACAAGTGCACATATCAATAACAAAAAAATTTGCTTCATAATAAAATCATTTTTATCAAAACGAAATTTTGGTGATTGTATTATTTAACAGTCAAATTTTATTCAGTAATATGAAATATATCTTGTAACTGTTTTGAGCAGTATAAACAAGATTTTGAATTCTTTTATATGTTTTTTCTGTTCAATTAGACGCCAACAGGTACCAATTCTGCCACTTACACTATAAATCTATTCAAGTTTCTGCCAAATTCTGTTAATTATATTTCAAATTGCTGCAATGGCATTGTAATTGACTTTACATTCGCCACCCATTTTTTTAGATAGTCTTTAGGTATTAGTCTTTGGTCTTTAGCAATAAACCAAATACCAAACACCAAAGACCAAAGACACATACAATGAAAGAAAAGAACTTTTTTGCCCCAACCGATGAGAATGATTTTATGCCTATCATTTCAATTAGTGAAAATGATAATGAAGATAAAGACTTAGTAATACCCAATACTATTGCACTATTGCCTTTACGCAATACAGTATTATATCCAGGTGTAGTGTTGCCCATAACAGTAAGCAGAGATAAAAGTATAAAGGCAGTAAACGATGCCTACAAAGGCGACAAATTAATAGGTGTAATATCTCAAAAAGATGTAGCTATAGAAGAACCTGAAGCCAAGGATTTATGTAAAATAGGAACCGTTGCCAAAATTATTAAACTTATTAAAATGCCCGATGGTGGTACGACCTATTATTAACAACGAACCTTATTTTACAGCAAATATTACTGTACTAGAAGATGAAGTTTTTGAAGCAGACGAAAACTTTAATGCACAAGTAGCTACTATAAAAGATTTGGCTTCGCAAATAATTTCTATTTCGCCGAATATACCTACAGAGGCTTCTATTATTTTAAAAAACATAGATAGCCCAAGTTTTTTAATAAATTTTGTAAGTAGTAATTTGAATAATGATTTGGCTCAAAAGCAAACCCTGCTTGAAGATAAAAATATTAAATCTAGAGCAGAGAAATTAATTACACTACTACAAACCGATTTACAATTTGCCGAGCTTAAAGAAAAAGTATCTAGTAAAACGAGGGTTGAAATAGATAAGCAACAAAGAGATTACTTTTTACAACAGCAATTAAAAAGTATTAAAGACGAATTAGGTGGTGATAATAATGATAGAGAAATTGCAGAGATGAAGAAAAAAGCTGAAGCCAAAAAATGGAATGAAGCTGCTAAAAAACTCTTTGCAGATAATATTGCCAAGTTGGAAAGAATGCACCATCACTCACCCGATTATTCTACTATTTATAATCATTGCGATTTAATGTTAAGCCTGCCTTGGGAAGATTATACTGCCGATAATTATGATTTAAAAAATGCCAAAAAAGTGTTGGATAATGACCACTATGGTATGCAAAAAATTAAAAGCAGAATATTGGAATACCTAGCTGTATTGAAGTTAAAGGGAGATATGAAAAGTCCTATCCTATGTTTTGTAGGACCTCCAGGTATTGGTAAAACAAGTTTAGGCAAAAGCATAGCACACGCTATTGGGAGAAAATATAATAGATTGAGTTTAGGTGGCTTGCACGACGAAAGTGAAATACGTGGACATCGTAAAACTTATATTGGTGCTATGCCAGGACGTATTATACAAAACATAAAAAAGTGTGGCAGCAGTAATCCTGTAATGATATTGGATGAGATTGATAAAATAGGAACGCAACACCACGGAGACCCAAGTAGTGCTTTGCTTGAAGTACTTGACCCAGAACAAAATGGCAATTTTTACGATAATTATCTAGAGCTTGAATACGATTTAAGCAAAGTGCTTTTTATTGCTACTGCAAATAATTTACAAACCATTCAACCCGCATTAAGAGATAGACTAGAAATTATTGATTTAAGTGGTTATGCTGTAGAGGAGAAAATTGAAATTGCAAAACGTCATCTTGTGCCTAAACAGCAAGAAGCACATGGCTTAGCAAAAGTTAAAGTAAACATTAGCGATGCTATTTTACAAAAAACAATTGAACATTATACACGTGAAAGTGGTGTGAGAGATTTGGATAGACAATTGGCTTCTATTATGAGAAATCTTGCCAAAGAATACGCTACAAAAGGAAAAATAAAACCTACAGTTAGTGCAGGAGATATTGAAACTATTTTAGGCAAAACCAGATACAGCAACGATATGTATAAAGTAGCCAATATGCCAGGTGTAGCTGTAGGCTTGGCTTGGACCTATGTTGGTGGCGATATTTTGTTTATAGAAACTGCTTTGAGTGAAGGCAAAGGAGAATTAAAACTAACTGGTAATTTGGGTAATGTTATGAAAGAAAGTGCAAGCACTGCCTTAACATATTTACAAGTAAATGCAAAGAAGTTTGGAATAGATAGTGAGTTGTTTGCAAAGAAAAATATTCATATACATGTGCCAGAAGGTGCAACACCAAAAGATGGCCCAAGTGCAGGTATAACAATGCTTACAGCACTTACAAGTGCATTTACCAATAGAAAAGTAAAATCATTTTTAGCAATGACAGGAGAAATTACGTTGCGTGGTCAGGTATTGCCTGTGGGTGGTATAAAAGAAAAAGTATTAGCAGCAAAACGTGCAGGTTTAAAAGAAATTATTATGTGTCATTTAAACCAAAAAGATGTAGAAGAAATTGATAGCAATTTTATAAAAGGTATTAGTTTTCATTATGTTAAAACTATGCAACAAGTAATAGATTTAGCACTAGTCTAAACTAAAAACGAGAACGCTTTCAAAATGTAGCTAAATTACTACAACAACATACCAAAACATCTATACTTTTGCCTCATCAACAAATGTTTTCATGTTGGTTGTTTTAAGGGTTATATCCTCTGCTTTGGGCAGAGGATATTTTTTTGCTAATATCTTAGCTGACAATATCTCAAAAAAAAATATTTACTGTAACATTCACCATTCGCCAATTCCTATTCACTATTACCAAACATTCCCTTACGTTTGCCATTCAATAAAAAACAAAAAACTAACGAGATGAAAAAAATTGTAATTTGTCTTTCATTCGCTTTCTTAGCATTAAAATCTTTTGCTGATGAAGGTATGTGGTTGCCTATGCTTTTAGGGCAACAAGTATATGATGATATGGTAAAGCGTGGCTTGAAGTTGAAGCCAGAACAACTTTACAGCATTAACAACTCCTCTATTAAAGATGCCATAATGATTTTTGGAGGTGGTTGCACAGGAGAATTGGTAAGTAACCAAGGATTAATTTTTACCAATCACCATTGTGGTTACGATGCTATTGCAAGAGCAAGTAGTGTTGACCATAATTATTTAAAAGATGGTTTTTGGGCTGAAGATAAAACCAAAGAAATTCAAACCACTTTAACGGTTCAATTTTTAGATAGAATTGAAGATGTTACTGATAAAATTATGAAAGGTTTGGAAGGTTTAAATGGAAAAGAACGTGCAGATAAATATCAAAAATTAACTGCCGATATTGTAAAAGAAATTGTGGGCGAAGATGAATTTAAACGTGCAGTAGTTGCTAGTATGTTTAAGGGAAATCAATTTTTTGTATATGTATATAATGTATATAAAGACATACGCTTTGTAGGCACTCCTCCTGAAGCAATTGGTAAATATGGTGGCGATACAGACAATTGGGAATGGCCAAGACACACAGGTGATTTTAGCGTGTTTAGAGTATATGCTGGTAAAGATGGAAAACCTGCAAAGTATGATGCAGCAAACGTTCCAATGAAACCAAAATATCATTTACCTGTAAGCATTAAACCTTTAAAAGATGGTGATTACAGTATGATTTACGGTTATCCAGGTTCTACAAATCGTTATGAAATTAGCGATGGTGTAAAACTTTCAATTGATATAAATAACCCAACTTTAGTAAAGTTGAGAGATATGCGTTTGAAATTTATGTACAACGAAATGATTAAAGACCCTGCTGTAAAATTACAATTAGCTTCATCTTATGCAGGCATAGCAAACTATTGGAAATTCTTTGATGGCGAAACAAAACAATTGGTAAAATATGATGTGTATGGTGCTAAAAAGAAATATGAAGATGAATTTGCAGCTTGGGCAAAAGGAAAATCAGAATATGAAAATATAACAAGCGATTACACTAAAAACTATGCTACTTGGACACCTTTTGCAAAACATCGTCAATACATTAACGAGGGCATCAATGGCTCGCCATTATTGGCTTTTGCAGGAAGTTGGATGGGCTTAGAAAATACTTTAAATAAAAAAGATGTTAAACAAGAAGACATTGATAAAGCTGCAAAAGCTGCTGATAAAGCAAGAGCAAATTTTTTAGAAAGTGAAAATAAAAAAAGCGACCAGCAAATTGTTGCAAATGTGTTAGCAATGTTTATGAGCGATGTAGATGCTGACCAACACCCTAAAGGATTTTATACTGATTTGTTTAAAGCAAGTAGTATAGATGAAAGTCCATTTAAAAAATATGCTGCTTGGGTGTTTGAAAACACAATGGCTTTTGATGATGCTAAATGGAAAGCATTTATTGCAAAACCAACAGTAGAAGCATTGAACAGTGATCCTGCATTTAAAACTGCTGCTGCATTTGTTAAAAATTACAACACCAATTATGCCCCTAAGTTTATGGCGTTTACTTT